>JALSNT010000475.1 GCA_026986885.1 Desulfobulbaceae bacterium | reverse complement strand
TTCGGGGCCATGTCGGTCTGTGATCCGGTAACCGGCATGCACACCATTTTTTCCGGGCTACTGGCACAACAACTGTTCGCCCCCCGTCCCGAATGTCGATTTGATGACTCGTGGCAGGTGCAGGACATTGCGGCCATGGCCGGGCTGATTGAGCGGCATCATGCCGAAGTAGCAGCAATTATTCTTGAACCCATTGTCCAGGGCGCGGGCGGTATGTGGTTTTATCACCCGGAATATCTACGGGAGTTGCGCCGGCTTTGTGACCGGTTTGACGTTCTGCTGATTTTTGATGAGATTGCCACCGGTTTCGGTCGTACCGGAAGACTGTTTGCCGCCGAACATGCCGGGGTTTCACCGGATATCATGTGTGTTGGCAAGGCGCTCACCGGCGGTTATCTGAGCCTGGCCGCAACCTTGACCACGGACGAGGTCGCAGGCGCCATTTCCGAAGGTGAGCCGGGCGTATTTATGCACGGCCCGACCTTTATGGCAAATCCTCTGGCCTGTTCTGTCGCGATTGCTTCGATTGAACTTTTATTGAAAATGCGATGGCAGGAGAAGATATCGGCCATTGAAGAGCAAATGAGCCGTGAGCTGGAACCGGCCCGCAGCCTGCCGCAGGTGGCGGATGTGCGGGTGCTGGGCGCTATCGGGGTTGTCGAGCTGAAAGCGCCGGTGGACATGGCCATGATGCAGGCTTTTTTTGTTGAACGAGGCGTGTGGATCCGTCCCTTCGGCCGTCTTGTTTACCTGATGCCGCCCTATATAATCAGTCGGCAGGAACTTCACCTGTTGACCTCCTCGCTGCTTGAGGCTGTCCAGACCCTGAGACCCTGAACCGGAAACCTTGAACTGGGAACGCAAAAAAATGCAGGTGAAAAATCCGCTGATCAATCAAGTTGTGCTTCTTGTCCTGGTGCTGGCGATTTCCGCCCTGTTTCTCACCATGATCCGCCAGTTTCTGATGGCTATTTTCATGGCGGCGCTTTTTTCCGCCATGGTCAACCCGGTCTATGGATGGTTGAGGCGTCGGCTTAAAGGTCGGGAAAATCTGGCTTCCATTTTGACCATATTGGGTATCGTCATTTTGATCCTGCTGCCGCTCTCGGTGCTGATTACCGTAGTTGTCGGCCAGGCCGTCCATGTCGGCCAGTCGGTCACGCCCTGGGTGGAATCCTTTGTCAATAAACCGGGTGCCTTGACCCATTATCTGGAAAAAATACCATATTACCAGGAAATTCTGCCTTATCGGGACATGATTTTTGAAAAGGCCGGTCAGGCAGTGGGCATGATCTCCAACCTGCTGATCAACTCCCTCTCCTCCATTACCAAGATGACGGTCAATGCTGTCTTTAATGCGGTAATCATGCTTTACGTGATGTTTTATTTTCTGACCATGGGTGATGTCCTGCTGGAGAAAATTTTGTATTATCTGCCCCTTGCCCACCATGACGAGGAACGGTTGCTCTACCGCTTTACCTCTGTGGCCGGGGCGACCATGAAATCAACTCTGATCATCGGCATGCTGCAGGGCATGCTCTGCGGCCTGGCATTTTATTTCGCCGGGATCCAGGGGGCGGTGTTCTGGGGCACGGTGATGGCGGTCATGTCCATTATTCCGGCCTTCGGTACGGCCATTATCTGGGGGCCGGCGTTGATTATCCTGGCCCTGACCGGTGATTTCACCGGGGTTGCCATTGTGGCCATTATCTGCGGCGCCGTGGCCGGCAATCTTGATAATGTACTCCGGCCGCGTCTGGTGGGCAAGGATACCCAGATGCATGACCTTTTTGTTCTGTTCGGCACCCTGGGCGGTATCGCTCTGTTCGGCATCCTGGGTATTATCATCGGTCCGATTATTTCGGCCCTGTTTATCACCATCTGGGAAATATACGGTGATGCCTTTCAGGAGTATCTGCCGGCGGTGGGAGTGTTAAACGGGCGGGATAAAGAGAACCGGGATAGTGATCATGGGGCTCAGGAATAACCCCTGTTCAAGTAATATCGCTTTCCTGTCCGGCTGGAACGACCCGGTTTTTACCGATTCTCTTGGCCTGCAGTAGAGCTTGATCGGCCAGGTTTAGAGTTACCGACAGATTAGAATTTTCCTGT
>JALSNT010000474.1 GCA_026986885.1 Desulfobulbaceae bacterium | reverse complement strand
AGTGCCTGCTGATTCTTTCGTTCTTTGAGAAGGAATTTGGCATGGACAAGATTGGCACCACCATTTTTTGGATTTTCTGCCAGGATTTCATTCATCAGCTTTTTTGCCTGTTCATATTTTTTCTGTTCAAAATAGTAATCCGCAAGTTGGGCCTTGATGTCCTGCGGATTTTTCGAATGTTCAATCGCTGCCTGATATGCTTTTTCCGCCTTGTCCGTCTGCCCGGACCGGCGATAAAAATTGCTAAGAATAAGTCGCAGCCTGTCGTTGTCCGGGCACTTGTCGACGGCGGCTTTCAGTATTTGTTCCGCCTTGTCATGGCGACCGGTTTGATTGTACAGGTTGGCCAGCTGGATATATGGTGCCGGTTTGTCGGGAAAATGTTTGATCATGTCCTCTGCTGTTGTCTCAGCTTCTTTGTTTTTTCCCAGGGATCGATAAAACAAAAACAGTAACTGGTGATTGGACAGCTTGTCGGGATTGACCTCAATTGCCTTTTTAAAGGCGCCTTCTGCGGCATTATTGTCCTTGCGGGCAGCAAACAATCTTCCCTGGATTGAATAGAGGCGATCCAGTTTCGGGTCAAGGGAGATGGCCTTATCTATGGTCTTTTCAGCCTGGTCGAGATGACCGTCAATGAGTTGGATATTGGCCATGAGGGCCAGTGCGTTGACATTATTCGGATGTTGTTTGAGAATTGCCCCGGTTTCTTTTTTTGCCTCTTTTTTGTTCCTGGACATTAAAAGAAATTCTGCTGTCTTTAAACGGGCATCAATATTGGCTGGATCCAGGGAGGCTGCCCGTTGCAGTTCTTTAAAGGCTTTTCTCCCATCGCCTGCCTTGAGGTAGAGCAGGCCGAGCTGATAGCGGGCCCGGGCATATTTCGGGTCGATCTGAATGGCGTTGCGTAGTTCAATGATTGCCGCCTTGTCATCGTGGTCTTTGACGTAGACCATGGCTTTACTGTAATGGGCGGTTTTTTCCTTCTCAGGGTCCGAAGAGCAGGCGCCGATCATGAGGAGAACAAGGAGAAAAACAAAAAATCGAAGCGGGAAAAACTGTGAAAAACGTTGCATGGCAGTTCCTGTGGCAGAAAGAATAGGAGTAACGTTTATCCCGGTAAACCGGGACAATGGACCATGAAAAGACTCGCCTGATAATGATACCTTGAAGACGACTCTCACATAAATACAGTAAACTTTATGTGATGGCGTTGTAAAAACTTTTATCGACAGCAAAGTGTATGCCGGGACGATCCACAACATACTGCATGTATAATTGTGACCCGTTCCGATATACTTATGTATATCTATGTTTTTACGTGGCCATCTGGTTGGCAGGTTTGATCTTTTACGGATTCATCTTATATAACAAATATTCAGCCGATTTACAGAAAAAGTTTGATTTTCACCCGGTTGCAGAATTTGCCATGATTTTTTATCCGTAACGGAGGCCGGAGGCCGGAAGTCGGATGACAGCATAGTTTTTCCAGTCTAATGGAGCGATTCTGCCACGATGTATGGGGTAGACGGATGATCTTGTCGTCAGCTCACCGATTTTTTATCTGATTGTTCATAACCCAGCGCACCCATTGCTGCTGGTTCAGGGAGAGGTCGTCTTTCTTTCTCTGAAGGAAAATTCGTAGTGAGTCAGGATTGTCGAAGGTAATCGAGTATGTCCCGTCGGCATGGGCACCGTGTCCCTTTAGAGAGATTTTGCCCGATTGGTCAAAGCTGAGAATCAGATCCTGGTTTTGATACAGGACCGCATTGCCGTTTACACGTCTTATTCCATGGAGTTGTCGAGAACGATCGTTTTGGTATTGTATCATGAGAACAGCAATCAGGGTGAGAGCAATGACGGCTGCCGCTGCGGAGATTTTCCCTGTATTGTTCCTGTTGAAAATATCCTGTAAACTCCATGGAATATAATGGCTTATGGCATTGTTAATGTCGCTGTGGGGTGCAAGACGGGGTTGCAGCACCTTACCGGTGAATCGCTCAATATCCCTGACGGCTTCATTGTCGGAAGGGTCAACCATGGCAATGGCCAGCAGGTTATGATCACCAAGAGAAAGGGGAATGACATTGTATCTTTTGCATAGATACCTGGGCAGCAGAGAACGGACCTCCCGGGAGAATGCCTGATGGATGTCAACGATGGGGATGCCGAGTTGTGCAGAGAGGACGGATTGCAGTTCCTGTTCGGAGATATACCCCATTTTAATCAGGAGATAGCCCAGACGGCGGTTACTGCCCGCCTGAACAGTTAATGCCCTGTCAAGATCCTTTTGTCGTATTGAACCCGCTTCCAGCAGCAGGTCGCCCAGTCTCGTTGTTGCCATTAAATTTCCTCAGGTGAAATAAAAACATGTCTTGCTGCCTTTTAGTATACATGTCTCTGTTTTATCTTTTCAAGAACCTTCCAAATTTTTTCTATTTTTGCTGCTAATCATATCAGCAACAGGAATCGTTGCTGTTTACTCTTTTCATATTCCGTGATAATCTGGCCAACATTATTGATCTCTGGTTTGAAAAAGGGGAGAAAAGTGCAGGATACCACCACCGAATATGCCGACAGTCTTTTAGTCCATTTTCGCCGGGCTGAACAGTTGCGCCTTGCGGCCTTGCAGCTGCCGTCTCTGGATTTGAATACCCGGCAGCTCTATGATCTGGAAGCCCTGCTCAATCGCGCCTGTTATCCTTTGGCCGGTTATTTAGACCGTGAGGATTATGCATCCGTACTTCAAGGGATGAAACTGGCAGACGGTACTCTCTGGCCCATGCCGATCTGTCTTGATGTCTCGGAAGAATTTGCCCGGAGTTTAGAGGTAGGCGGGCGTCTTGCCTTGAATGATGCGGAAGGTTTCCTGCTTGCCCTGCTGAATATAACCGATATCTGGCGTCCTGAAAAAAAAGAAGAGGCCAATGCGGTTTATGGTACTGATGATCCCGACAAACATCCGGGGGTCGGGATATTGTATGAGCAGGTTGGTCCCTGGTATATCGGCGGCACCCTTGAGGGAGTTACCCTGCCCATTCATTATGATTTTAGGGATTTGCGATTAACTCCGTCGGAAACACATCGTCGTTTTCTTCAGTATGGCTGGCGACGGGTACTGGGATTCCATACCCGTGATTATCTCAATTGCGCCCATCGTGAGATGGTGCTTGCCGCCGCTCGGGAGGCGGGAGCCTCCATTCTTCTCCATCCGGCTGTCGGCCTGGATCACCCCGGTAATATGGAACATTATACCCATGTCCACTGTTACCAGGAATTTGTGCGTCAGTTTCCCAAAAATATTATTCTACTGAGCATTCTGCCGCTGGCGGAGAGGTTTGCCGGCCCCCGTGAGGCACTCTGGCAGGCCATGATCAGAAAGAATTACGGCTGCAGTCATTTCATGGTGGCCGATGATCATGGCGATCCTTTTGCCGGGAGCGGCGACGATCTTTTTTATGCCAGGGGTTCGGCCCGGGAGCTGGTTGCCTCTGTTGAGGAGCAAACCGGCATCATCATGGTTCCGGAGCGCCGTATGGGCTATGTCGAGGATAAGGCCTGTTATGTTTTTCTTGATCAACTTGAAGATCACACCGCCTGCAAGGATATCACTACGGAGGAATTCAAGCGTCGGTTGGAGCGTGGCTTGGAAATCCCCGACTGGTATGCCTATCCCGGTGTTGTCGACGAGTTACGGCGTGCCTTCCCACCACGTTCAAAACAGGGATTTACGGTTTTTCTCACCGGACTTTCCGGTTCGGGAAAGTCTACCATTGCCAAGGTGTTGATGGTCAGGTTCATGGAAATGCGGGACCGTCCGGTGACGTTACTTGATGGTGATATTGTCAGGAAGAATCTTTCTTCCGAGTTGAATTTTTCCAAAGAGCATCGCGAAATAAATGTGACCAGGATCGGTTTTGTCGCCGCTGAAATTACCAAAAACGGCGGTATTGCCCTGTGTGCGCCCATTGCGCCATATGAAGAATCGAGGCAGAAAAATCGAAAACTGATCAGTCGTTACGGCGGCTATATTGAGGTGCATGTGGCCACGCCGCTGGCGGTTTGTGAAAAACGTGACCGCAAGGGACTCTATGCCAGGGCCAGGGCCGGCTTGATCAAGGGGGTTACCGGTGTGTCCGATCCCTATGAAGTGCCGGTGCATCCGGAGATTTCGATTGATACCTCATCCATGACTCCGGCTGAAGCCGTTCAGGAGATCTTTTTATATCTTGAGGAACAGGGATATATCGCTTGATAAGATTCCCTTTATAGACCCCATCTATTTCCGTAGGTGAAATATCGTGCAGCTTTATCGGCCACGTTCCTTTTTTGCCCTGTTGTTAACCGGCTTTCTTTTTGTTGTTCTGCCGTTGCTGACTGCTCTGTTCAGCTCGGTCCAGGTTCTGGACGGGCTGCTTAAACAGGGGGCCCTTGCCGTCTACAGCTCGGTGGACAGGACCAGCAGTGTTCGTCGTATTGTCGACCTGCTCCGAGACCAGGAGCGCAAGGCCCGGCTCTATAATGTCCTGGGTGAACCCACCCAGCTTGATGCGGTTAATCGGATTTACGAAGATTTGGAGGATGCCTTTGCCCATCTGTTGACCACCGGCGACGACAAGGACCTGACCCGGTTGCTTTTACAGGTGCAGGCCGAAGATGATTACATTATTGCTGTCCTCAACGCGGCGACCGGCGGTCCCATGCAGCGAAAAAAAGAACGTTCCCAGGTTCTGGACCGCTATCAGGATGTCGATGCCCTGACCACAAAACTTACGGTACTCAGTAATCAGGTGATCAGTGATGAAGTCGCTTTGCTCAGGGAAAAAGTCAGCCAGGGAAAAAGAACACTCGCCTGGCAGACGTCGGGATTGATCGGCTTCAGCGTCCTCTTTCTCGTCCTTTTTATCGCCTTGATTCTGCGACCGATTCGCCAGATGGATCGTGGCATCGAGAGCCTTGGTAACGGGGATTTCAGCACCCCGGTCAGGGTTTCCGGTCCCCGGGATCTTGAGGCCCTTGGAGAGAGGCTGGACTGGTTACGCAGGAGGCTGGCGGAATTAGATCGGGAAAAAATCAAAATGATTGCCCATATATCCCATGAATTAAAAACCCCCCTTTCTTCCATTAAGGAAGGTGCCGGTTTGCTGCGGGACGAAATCGTCGGCCCCATGAACCCTTCCCAGAAAGACGTGGTTGCCATCCTCGATAAGAACAGCGACAAGCTGCAGAAGCTCATCGAAAATATATTGGATTTTAATATGTCCCAGGCCCGGAAGGCCCCGGCAAAGATGCAGGAGCTTCGTTTTGATGAGATTGTCAGGGTCGTGGTGGCCGATCATAAGAATTCCATGCTCGCCCGTCGGGTCACCCTGTATTTAAAACTTGCCGATATAACGTTAAAGGGAGATGTCGACCAACTGAAAACGGTCATTGATAATCTGTTATCCAATGCGGTTAAATTCACGCCGGATGAAGGCGCCATTCGTATCCAGTTGAAAAAAAACGAAGATAAGGCTGTTTTTATTATTGAGGATACCGGGGTCGGTATTGATCGTGAGGATAGATCGCGAATTTTCTCTCCGTTTTTTCAAGGAAAAGAGGCAAAAAAAGCCATTGTTAAGGGATCAGGCCTTGGTCTTGCAATAGCAAAAGAATATGTGCAGAATCACGGCGGCAGTATCCGTTTGCTTTCAAGTGATGCAGGTGCCCGTTTTTCTATAATTCTGCCAATATTAACATGAGCGATAAAATGAAAAAAAACATATTGTTATGTAGCCTGGTCGTAATCCTCGGCGGATGTGTTGCCGGGCAGAGACAGACCGGTGGCCTTGATGATCTGCTGGAGCCGACCGTTGTTTTTCACGCCACCGACGGCAGTTATATTTTGTCATGCTTAAATGGTACCGGTTCTCTGCGCAGCAGTGAGTTCAACCGCTATTTTCAGGAAGCAGAGAAAGGGGTTACCTCCGGTACTGATGAGGATAAGCTGCGCTTTATCTGTCTCAGCCTAAACAGCAAGGCCAACTACAAACAGTTCCGCCAGGGTGTGGATCTGTTGCGGCAGTATATTCGGCAGCATCCCGATTCACGTGAGGAAATGCATGGACTGATGAACCTGGTTCAACGCCTGGATAAGGCCAAGGTGACCCGCTGGTCAAATCGCAAAAAGATGCTTGACGAGAAAGAAGAACTTGAAGCCGAGGTTGCTTCACTGCAGGCAAGGGTTGAGGTGCTGTTACGGGAACATGAGCAGGATACCGTCAAAATTCAAGAGCTGCGTAATCAGATAGAACAGCTTAAAAATATAGAAAATATAATAAAAAACAGGGAGCATGGTTCATGAAAACTGCTGGATATCGAGTCCTGCTGGTGGATGATGAAGAGGATCTCCTCAGCCTGTGGAAGGTACGGCTGGCCAGTAACGGCTACGAGGTAATTACAGCGCTTAGCGGTGAAGAGGCGTTGACCAAGTTCTCCGTCAGTAATCCGCATCTGGTGCTTACCGATCTGCGCATGCCCGGTATTGACGGCATGGCCCTGTTTGAGGCGATACGGGAAAGAAATAAAGCGGTTCCCGTGATTATTATTACGGCCCATGGTTCTATTCCCGATGCGGTTGAGGCAACCCGCCAGGGTGTTTTTTCTTTTTTGACCAAGCCGGTTGACGGTAAAGATCTGCTGGAAGAGGTGGAAAAGGCCCTGCAGTTTTCCACCGGTGGTGTCGAGGTTTCCGCGGAGGATGAGGCGGAATGGCGTCGGGATATTATTTCTAAAAGTGCGCGCATGGAAGAGCTGCTGTCCCGGGCCAAGCTGGTGGCCGACACCGACACCACCGTCTTGATACGTGGCGCCAGCGGCACGGGCAAGGAGTTGCTTGCCATTGCCATTCATCGTGCCAGTTCCCGTCGGGACGGCCCCTTTATTCCCGTTAACTGCACTGCCATTCCCGAGTCTCTTTTGGAGTCTGAGTTGTTTGGCCACGCCAAAGGATCATTTACCGGTGCTTCCCGGAGTTATGCCGGTCTTTTTCAGTCGGCCCACGGCGGCACCATGTTTCTTGACGAGATCGGCGATATGCCGTTGCACCTGCAGGTAAAACTGCTGCGGGTATTGCAGGAAAGAGTCATTCGGCCGGTGGGCAGCACCGAGCCGGTCCCCGTGGATGTCCGCATTATTTCCGCAACCCATAGAAATCTTGAAGAGGCCATAGAGGAAAAAAAGTTTCGGGAAGATCTTTTTTACCGGCTTAATGTCGTCAGCCTTGAACTACCGCCGTTAAATGAGCGAAAGGAAGACATTCCGCTATTGGTCGATTATTTTATCAACAATCTGGTTGATGAATCGGACCGACAGGTAAAGAAATTTTCACCGGAGGCTATGCAGCTTTTACTGGATGCCGCCTGGCCGGGTAATGTCCGGCAACTGTACAATGTCGTTGAACATGCCGTTGCCCTGTCGACATCGCCCATTATCTCCGAAGATCTTCTTCACGATGCCATTAAGCAGCATCAGAGCAAAATCCTCCCCCTTGCCGAAGCGCGCAGGCAGTTTGAACAGCAATATTTGATTCAAATTCTGCAGACAACCCGTGGTAATGTGTCCCAGGCGGCAAGAATGGCCCATAGAAATCGGACGGATTTTTATAAGCTTCTTAATCGTCATCACATTGTTCCGGCGCTGTTTAAAACCTGAGCGCCAGTGTCTTTTTTTTGAGACATCGAGAGCTGGAACTTTAATTTTATACGTTAATACATGGTGATGAGTTGTCGCTATAATGAGACTTTTGTTGTTTTCTTCTGACATACGGCGGCAGCCGTTACCCTGAGTGTGGGAGGTGGCCGCGGAAAACCGGTCTCGGCCCCGGCTCGGATTTTTCATTTTTTTTATGGATACAGGTCGGCTATCCGTTTCTTTTGTGGTTACAGTCACGAATTGATAAAGAAAAGCAGTAGTTCAGCCGATGGGTAAAAGAGACTGGTTTGATAAGCAAGGTGAAGTTATTTTTTGTTAGATTTTGTATTTTGTGGCATGGAATGTGCTTTAAATTAAAAGATTGCAAACATAATTTTTCCGGTTGAAAAGAGCGCACCCTCTATGGACAGTCTACCAGCTTTATCCGGCCCCCGATTTCCATGGGTCCTTGTTTTATTTTTCATCATTATGTCCCTTGCTGGCGTCTTAGGTCGCGGTGTTTCTGCTGCATCAACATCCAGGCCGGCAACCTTTTCCTGGCGGGCAAATCCCCAGGATGATAATGTTATAGGATACCGTCTTTACTATGGGCCCAGTTCCCGTTTTGATAGTGGCGGCCATTTGAAATCCGGTTTTTCCTATGCCCATTATGTTGATTTTGCCAATTCCCAGCGCTGCCGGACAACTAAGTCCGGCCCTGTCTGTGAACCGTACAGTGCAAACGAGGTTCAATGTGAGGGGCTGAATACAGACAAACCCAAATGTACCCTCTATGGTCTTTGGGGATTTCAATACTTCACTATGACCGCCTATAATGCCCAGGCGGAAAGCGCCTATACCAGGGAGCTTAAATCAAATTTAAGTGCTGGTTCCGGAAGTAGCGTTGCTGCGGCTTCCCCTGGAGTAATTGGTACCTTGCACGCTGTTTATACCATTTTACTGCCCTGATTCTGTTTCATTTCTTTTTTCCCCGTCTCTATACATGTGAAGCTTTCAGAAGTTCATGCTTCCCGCATATTATTTCTTTCAGGAGCATCCCATCCCCTGCAGCGTCAGGACCTTCGGGGACAATATTCGGTCGGCCGGGGCGGTAAAATGTTACTTTCCCACTAATCATTTCTGTATGGTCTGGAAAATGATGCGGACTTGTTGAATCCCCATTTTCATCATCCTGGAGGCCAGTTCATATCGCGTCCGCCTAAGATATGCATGTGGATGTGAAAAACGGTCTGTCCTGCCTGCTCGCCGTTATTGAAGACAACGCGGTAGTGTTCTATACCCTCTTTTTCAGCAAGTTCTCCTCCTTTACGCATGATTTTGCCGATGAGCTGTTCATCTTCCGGCGCCAGATCTGCC
>JALSNT010000473.1 GCA_026986885.1 Desulfobulbaceae bacterium | reverse complement strand
GTACCTTGTTGGGCATGTTGCGCTTGAGGTGGCGGCGCAGACGTTTGAGAACGGCATCGATATTTTTACCGGTGCTGAAGACATCGTCAACAATCAGCAGGCAATCATCGGCGTTAAGGCTTTCCAGCAGATACTGGGTGCCGTGGACACGGATTTCCGCATCAGGGGAGGCCACGGTTTCATGGTAATAGGGCTGGCCGCGATAGGAGGTCCGCAGGGAAATGTGATTGGTCTCCACCCCTAATGTTTGTAAGCATTCCTGCACATAGATACCCACCGAGCTGCCGCCCCGCCACAGGCCGACGATAAATGTCGGTCGAAAACCGGATTCAAATATATCAACACCCAGCCTGAACGAATCCAGGATAAGTGTTTCCTCGTCAAGGAATATTTTTTTCATCGTTTTTGTTCGTTTTTGTCTTTGGACTATCTCTTGAGCCGACCTTGGTGAACTATATGAATTTACTCTTTTATGATACCATTTTCCCTCTGTTTCTTGTATACAATAGTTTCCCGAAAAATCGGTAGATTGAGGAGCAATGGATAAAATTTATTTGACCGCCCAGGGACTCCTGGAGGATTCTTTCAAGCTGGCGCACCAGGTTTTAGAGAGTGGTTTCAAACCTACCTTTATTATTGCGGTCTGGCGGGGTGGTGCACCCATAGGGATTGCGGTTCAGGAGTTTTTGTCGTTTCACGGCATCCATGCCGATCATATAGCCATCCGTACCTCTTCCTATACCGGCATTGATAACCAGACCCGCGAAATCAAGATTTTCGGCCTTAATTATTTAGTGAAAAATATGCAGCACACTGACCGGCTGCTCATCGTTGACGATGTCTTTGACACCGGTCGTTCCATGGAGGCCATTGTCAATGAACTGCAACGCCGCATGCGCCTGAACATGCCCGAAGATGTCCGTATCGCCGTGCCCTACTATAAGCCCGAGCGCAACCAGATCGGCAGGGTCCCTGAATATTTTGTCCATGAAACCGCCGACTGGATTAAATTTCCCCATTCCCTGGAAGGGCTAAGTATTGCGGAAATCAGGGAAAAACGTCCGGCCATCTACGAGATTTTGAAAAAACACCTGTAGTCATCGTCGGGTAATAAACATGGGCAGGCAGGTGTTTTCTCGGACCGACCCGGCAACAAGGGCATCGGGCAGTTGGCCTGCGGCCCCGGCCGTGGCGTGGATGATCTGTGCCGCCCTTGTCCTGCCGCCGGCGATATCGGTTTTGTTGAGAAAAACGATCCGGGTTGCTTTGTCCGGGCAACCTTTGAACAATCCCCGGGGATGGGTGATGAGTCGGGCCACAGTGCCGGGCGTGATAACCTCTCCCGGTTGCAGGCCGGTAAGAAGCGAGATTTGTCCGGGCCGGAATACATTTTCTTCTGTTAGTGGCTTGTTGATGCTGTCCAGACCAATGACGGCGATGCAGCAGTCAGTCATGTCCGGTACCACCGGTTCATGTTCACCGGGCGCCTTGAGGGACAGGCCACGGGCGCCGTCGGCCTCAATGAACAACCGGTCGGCCTGAGAGCGGGCTGAAATTTTTTGCAGACGGTTGCCGGCAAGGCCGGCCAGCTTTTCATCGGGTAACCGGCCGGCGGCAATGGTGACATGCCCCGTGGTTGTCAGTAGCTGTTCAAGTTGTTGCCCGATATCCGTCTCCTCATCCAAGAGAATCCGGGCGGACTGTTCCGGCAGGGGGTGACGGATACGGGTCGTGGTGGTGGTAATAATTTTTTCGCCACGCTGCTGCAGTTCGTTGGCCAGCAGAAACATGAGCGAGGTCTTGCCGCCGGCGCCGATCAGGGCAATAACGCGGTCATTCGGCCGGATCAGGGCCTGAACAATGGCGTTCATGGCCTACAGGGCGCCTGCCCGGGCCGCCACCAGTTCGGCAACAATAGAGATGGCAATTTCCTGTGGTGTTTCCGAGCCGATGGACAGTCCCACCGGACAGTGCACCCTGGAAAAATCCGCATCGGAAAAGCCCTGTTTGCGCAGGTTACTATAAATAATATCCCGTTTTCTGCGGCTGCCGATCATACCGATATAGCGGGCATCGGTTGTCAGCGCCTGGGCAAGAACTTCCTGGTCGTGCAGGTGACCATGGG
>JALSNT010000472.1 GCA_026986885.1 Desulfobulbaceae bacterium | reverse complement strand
ACACAGCGAAAGAGGTGGAGGGGTAAAGCCACTCACTGACCCTGAACAATACTAATTTTTCTCGTTCCACCGCTCTGCGGTGAACGTTTTTCCCGGCGCTCCGCTCCTTTGTAGTACATGGTGATTCTATTCCATCAAGCCTTCATTTATAGCGACTGTCAGGGTAAAAAATCCTTAACTGTTTATCAGGAAATTTTTGAGACGGATGCAGAGTGATACGCTGATTACGGTTCACCATGCCATGGGCGTGGTGAACCAGTAAAAAATGACGCTTACTTGGAATTTGTTTCGGATTTCGATATTTGAATTTCGAGTTTACTTTCCGCCACAAAAAACACGAAAATAATTGTAAATATCCTATGATATTCTTTGCAAGGGCGCTGGAGCTTCCAGCGCCCTTTTTGTTTCGGATCGCTGGACACATATTGACATGTGCTGCGTATGTGCTATATTGTTATTCAATATGAAAATAGAGCAGGAGGTGTGTTATGGGGGCAGCGCAACAGGAGGCAATGCTGAGAAAGCCAATCCTCATGCCGCCGGGCATGATTAAAAAGGTGGATAAAATTGCCAGAAGAAAAAAGGTATCTTTTGCCAAAGTCGTTAGAGAGGCTGTAGATGCCTTTGATGACAGGATGAGCGGGCATGATGCAGCGCTTCTTGATACCCTGGCTGATCTTATGCTCCAGTCATCCCGGGAACTCGCCGATAAGATAGACAATATTGAAAAACGGCTTGATGAAACTCACGCCATGCTGGAGGCGTGCTGATGGGGCTAAGTGAAAAAATCATGGAAGCCCTGCGTGCCGGTATTCTTCTTAACGAAAAGATTTCGACCCTCATTGACAAGGTGGATCGTATGGATCGTGACATGCGCAGCCTGAATGACCGGTTAATCCGCCTGGAAACCATGGTAGAGATCGCCCAACATCGAAGGACAAAAGGGGAAGGTAGTCCCCGTATTGAATTATAAATTGTTAAATTTGGGTCATAATAGCAGTTTGCAAAATAAAATTGCCAAGGCCGGAAATCCCGTCATGCCCCGGATCATGGGTATCCTCAACGTTACTCCGGATTCGTTTTCCGATGGTGGATCGTTTACCAGTAAAGAGACTGTCACGGATCAGGTTGAGCGGATGCTGGAAGATGGGGTTGATATCATCGATGTGGGTGGTGAATCCACCCGGCCCTTTGCCGAGCCGGTTACAGAAGCCGAAGAACTGGCACGGGTCATCCCGGCGATCAGGATAATTCGTGAAATAACAGATTGTCCCGTGTCCATCGACACCACCAAGGCGGAGGTCGCCCGCCGGGCCCTTGCCGCCGGAGCTGACATGATTAACGATATCTCCGGCCTGCGCCATGATCCGGCCATGGCCGCGGTGGTTGCCGGTTATGACGGCCCGGTGATCATCATGCACATGCAGGGAACCCCCGGTGATATGCAGGTCAACCCGCGCTATGATGACGTGGTAGCCGATATTTGCTCTTTTTTCAAAGAGCGGCTTACCTGGATGCAGCAACAGGGAATTGACTCCGACCGAATCGTTATTGATCCCGGTATCGGCTTTGGCAAGACCCTTGACCATAATCTTGAGATTTTACGAAATATCAAACAATTCAAAAAACTCGGTCAGGCGGTTCTCATCGGCCATTCCCGCAAGTCCTTTCTGGAAAAACTTCTCGACCTGCCGATTACAGAGCGTGACTGCGCCACCGCTATCCTCTCCGCCCTCTGCGCCGTACAGGGTGCCGACATCCTGCGGGTGCATGATGTGCGCCTGACCCGGCAGGCGTTGACCCTTGCCGCAGCCATGCAGGGATAGGAAAAGTCCCGGTTACCTGCTCTCTTCCATTAGACAGACCCACAGATTCCGTTACCCTGCAGGAGTGGTATAAACAAAGGGTTCAAAGTTCAAAGTTCAATGTTCAAAGTTCAATGTTCAATGTTCAAAGTTCAAAGTTCAATGTTCAAAGTTCAATGTTCAATGTTCAGGGTTCAGGGTTCAAAAAAGCAGGTAATTCCTCACAGGGTGGCAGTCACCCTGCCTGTCTGATCCACTCCAGGTCAGGCTGTTGCTCTTTGAAATAACTGTCCATGGCATCGACCAGTACCTCAAAGGTGGATTTT
>JALSNT010000471.1 GCA_026986885.1 Desulfobulbaceae bacterium | reverse complement strand
CATCGGCGCCGAGGTCAAAACCCTTTAGTTTTTCTTCAACCCGGTTTTTTTCGGTAAGAAGGATTACCGGAGTGGTTATGTTGTCCCGGCGCAGCCTTTCCAGCAGGGTCAGGCCGTCCACATACGGGAGAACAATATCCAGGATGATAATATCAGGTTGTAATGAGGCGACCATTTCCAGGCCATGGTTCCCATCCTGGGCAACAGAGGCGTTCATTCCCTGGGATACAAAGAAAAACCGCAGCATTTCGGCGATGCCGGCATCATCTTCGATGATCAGAATATTGAAAGATTGCTTGTCTGGCATGGTAAAGGAATGCAGTGTTATATTTTCACCGATCCTGCAAAAGAGACTTTCAGCGCCTTGAAGGTATTAGTATAACGTATTGTCAACCGACCATAAAACCGGATACTTAACAATACTCTGGAACCAGCGGGCTTGCAAGTTGTTTTACCCTCGGCAGGAGATGAGGGGCAAGGCGCACACGAGGTATCTATCGACAATAGCTGATCCCGCTCAGCACACCATAGACAATGAGCCAGAGCACCGTAAATGCGAGCGTGAGCCTTTGTTTTTTTTCTTCTTGCGGCAGGATAAAAAGAGCGGTGATAAGTGACGCGGGAACCATTACCCCTGCCCAGAAAGGCGCAATGTAACGCAGCAGCTCTTGCAGACCTAAAAAGAACCAGGGTCCGGCGATATGCGTCAGGCCGATCCGCTCCGGTTCCATGGGCGTACTGAAAAAGATAGCGCCGGTAAAAATTGCCAGGGTCAGTGGAATGTGCCTGAAAAAAGAAGATGTATATTTTTTCAGATGTGGCCAGATACAGATACAACCCAGCACCATGAGGCCGATCAGGTGGTTGACATACACTTTTTGAACGCCGTTTGCCGAAATATCAAAGAGGAGATTGTTGAGCGGTTTCCCTAAAAAGGGGATGGACAGGGCAATGTGTTCGGCAATGGCTCCCGCCGCCTGGCCGGTGGCATCGCCCCGCAGCACATAACCGGTGAACAGCAGGAGGATGGCAACGGGAATGCCGGCGGTTAGACGGATCCAGGAAGTTCGGGTCTCCAAATATTTCTTCTCGGCGATGATGACGATTACATGACAGAGAAGCAGCAGAAAAAATGCCTGGCTTGAATAATAGTGTAAGGAACGCCAGAAAGAGCCATAGGGAACGACAAGCTCCAGGGTTGCAGTTGAGTAGAATGGTTCGCCCGGATTGTATTGCAGGGCCAGGGCCACTCCGGACAGGATGGAGATATACAGGCAGATAAGGGTCCGGCCGCCCCAGCGGCCATGGGTGAGGGCCCGGATGATTTGTTCTTTGACTGTGGTCATTACAGGGTAATGACGTAGTTTTTAATACTGCCGTCGTCATTTCTATGTATCTCGACGGCAAGAGAGCGCAGATTTTGTTTGGCCGGCCCGTTCAGTACATTGCCCTGTGGAGTAAATCGACTTTGATGGCAGGGACATTCAATGATCTGTCGGTCCTCCAGGTAACTGACACGACATCCCAGGTGGGTGCAGGTACGGGAAACGGCAAAGGGAGCCTTTGGTCCGCCAAAAAGGATGAAATCGCGTTCCGCATGATAACCGGAGAGCGGTAAAGGGGCGGGAACGGAAATATAACGAGGTTTTGGCTTTATGGTATAACCCAGAAAACGAAACAAGGGATACACAAGAGAAAAGACGACAATCCCGCCGGCCCACTTCAGGCAGCGGGCAAGAAAGCGGCGTCGTTCCTGCTTGACCGGGGATTCAGCCTCTTTGTTCCGCATGGTATATATCATAGAGAGCCTGTTGTACATGAACCGGCACTAAACCGCTGACATCACCGTTATGCTTTGCCGCGTCTTTGATGATGCTTGAACTGATGTATATCCAGCGAAAACCGGTCATGAGAAAAACCGTGTCCACCTTGCGGGCGAGTTTTCTGTTCATCAGAGCCAGCTGAAATTCATAATCAAAGTCGGAAACCGCCCGCAGGCCGCGAACAATAGCACATGCGCCTTGTTGTTCGGCATAATCGACAATAAGACCGTCCGTGGCGTCAATACCCACTCTGTCGTCATCAGGGCCGAAGCAGTCTTTGATCAACCGCATGCGTTCCTCAAGAGGGAACAACGGTTTTTTGCCGACATTGATTGCCACGGCAATGATAACCCTGTCAAAGAGGTGCAGCGCCCGCTCAACGATGTCCAGGTGTCCATTGGTGATCGGGTCGAATGTGCCTGGATAAACAGCCACAGTCGGTTCGGAAGGGTGGGTTCCGGCACAGTGTTTCATCGGGCACATGGTTTATTCAGGCAGAGGAGGTGTACAGCCAGATACCGGTTTCTCCATAACGGCGCCTGTCCTTAAGTTGCAGCTGGTTGAATTTTTCAGGCAGTTGCTGATTCTTTTTCTCTTCAACAATAACGATACCATTACATGCAATAAATCCTGCGAATTCTACCATTTTCAATAAGTTTTCCGCCAGCTTTTTTTCATAGGGAGGGTCAAGGAAAATGAGATCGAACGAACAATCGTCCTGCAGATGGTCGTGCAGGTAGTTAAGGCTTGAGATTCGGGCAAGATCAAGTTGAAAGGCCCGGGCTGAAGCGTCGGGGAAGCATTGTTTCAGATTTTGTGCAAGGAGCGTAAGGGCTGTTCGGTCACGCTCAATAAAGACAACTGATCGTGCCTGTCGGCTTAAGGCTTCGAGTCCGTAGGAGCCGGTTCCGGCAAAGAGATCAAGAACCCGGGCGCCGACAACCTGACCGGCGAGAATATTGAAAACTGCTTCCCGAACCCGATCAGTGGTCGGTCGGAGAGAATCGTATCCGGGGCGTGGCCCCTTGATTTTATGCCCGCAGGCTGTGCCACCTGTGATTCGCATGGAACTTTTGTCATGTCTTTTATCAGAAAATTGCCAACAACTGTATGTGATGTATGGCTGTGACGTTAAAATTCCGGTCCAGCCATGCTGGTTTATGTGTTTTCTTTGAGGTGGGCCAGAATGGTTTCACCGGCCTTGACAGTGTCGCGGAGCTGGACATTTATCCGAGTATCAGGCGGCAGATAGAGGTCAAGACGCGAACCGAAACGGATAAGCCCGTAACGCTGACCGGCAGTCACGGTGTCATTTTTTTCAACACGACAGATAATTCGCCTGGCAATAAGACCTGCAACCTGAACAACACAATAGCGAATACCGGCGGGCGTAGCCAGGATGACCGCACAGTATTCATTGTGAAGTTCCGCCTTCTCTTTGTCTGCCGAATAAAACTTTCCCGGTTTAAAGGTGATGCTTTCCACCGTACCGGCAACAGGGATGCGGTTGACATGCACATTAAAGACATTCATAAAAATAGAAATTTTTAATGCTTTTCCTTTGAGAAAACAGTTGTCATCGATCTCCTTTATGAGAATTATTTTTCCGTCAGCCGGGCAAATAACGGCCCCTGGATCATCCGGAGTGACCCTTGTTGGATCACGAAAAAAATAAATGACAAAAATGGTTGTGACCAACCCGATGAATGCAAGTGTATTCGGACCGGTTAGGGCCAGGATGAAGGTGATGAATCCGGAAAGGGCGATAAATGGATAACCTTCCAGGGCAAGAGGTATATGCTGTTGTTTCATGTGCTGTGTGGGGGCATGTGGAATAACCGGTATTGCAGGGGATTTTCGGGTTACATACAGTCGTGACCCTGAAACGCTCAATGTAGGCGAAAAGAAAAAAGGCACGGCGTCTTGCCATGCCTTTGGTGGTTTTCTCAACATGTCAGGCTGTTGAGTTCGCTTCCCTGTCAGCTCTTCGGCACCCGTGCCGTGGCAATGGTTCCCGTGCGTATGATTTCCTTGATGCCGATTGGTCGCAGGATATCCACCACCGCCTTGATCTTTGATTCCGGACCGGTAATCTCAACCGTGTATGTGGTCGGGCTGACATCAACGACCTTGCCGCGGAAAATATCTATAATTCTCAAAACCTCGGCCCTGGTACTGGCCTCGGCCTTAACGCGGATGAGTACCATCTCGCGTTCAACAAATTCACCCTCTGTAATATCGGTGACCTTGATGACATCGATCAGTTTGTGGAGCTGTTTGGTAATTTGTTCGACAATGGCGTCGTCTCCACGTGTGACCAGAGTCATGCAGGAGACTTTGGAATCAAGAGTCTCCGCCACACAAAGGCTCTCAATATTAAATCCTCGGCCGCTGAACAGGCCGGTCACCCGGGAGAGAGCGCCCGGTTTGTTCTGCAGTAAAACGGACAATGTATGTTTCATTGATCTTTCCTGTATCGAGTATTCGTAAAGCAGGTATATTGCGGAAGAAAATCAGACAAGCAGCATTTCGGTTGTCGCCTTGCCGGCGGGAACCATGGGGAACACTCCTTCTTCCCGACTGATGGCAAAATCCATGATAACCAGTTTATCGGTTGCCAGTGCTTCCTTGATAACCGGTTCAACCTCGTCTTTGGTTGTTGCTCTCAGGCCGACGGCGCCATAGGCCCCGGCCAGTTCGACAAAGTCCGGAGTGATCTCCATAACTGTTGCTGAATATCGTTTATTATAAAACAGTTCCTGCCATTGGCGAACCATGCCCAGGTAACCATTGTTAAGAATGGCAACTTTAACCGGAGCGCCGTATTGGCGGGCAGTGGCCAGTTCCTGGATGTTCATCTGGATGGAACCGTCGCCGGCAACGTCAATAACCGTTTTGTCGGGAAATGCGAGCTTGGCGCCGATGGCGGCAGGCAGGCCATAGCCCATGGTTCCCAACCCGCCGGAGGTAAGCAGTCGTCTGGGTTCATTGAATTTGTAAAACTGAGCAGCCCACATCTGGTTCTGGCCGACTTCCGTGGTAATAATTGCATCCCCATTCGTCAACTTGTTGAGGACTTCAATAACATATTGCGGTTTGATGATATCGCCTTCGTCCCGATAGGTCAGGGGATGTTTTTCATCCCATTGCCTGACCTGCTCCAGCCAGGGCTGATGTTTTTTTCTGATCGTCTCTGCGGAAAATTGCTTTGAGTCGTCAAACCAGCTGTTCATCGCCCGCAGGGCATGTTTGCAGTCGGCAACAATGGGAATATCAACGTCAACATTTTTGCTGATGGAGGTTGGGTCAATATCGATGTGGATAATCTCGGCATGGGGTGCAAAGGCATCCAGTCTGCCGGTTACCCGGTCATCAAAACGTGCGCCGACGGCGATAAGCAGGTCACTTTTGGCCACGGCCATATTGGAAGCATAACTTCCGTGCATGCCGAGCATGCCCAGGGAGAGCGGATTGGTTCCCGGAAAACCGCCAAGACCCATCAGGGTCATGGTAACAGGCATCGTCAATTTTTCGGCCAGTTCCGTCAGCTCTTTGTTTGCATTGGAAAGAATGACACCGCCACCAATATATAAGACAGGACGTTTGGCTTTGAGACAGGCTTTACATGCCTTTTCAACCTGACCGGGATGGGGATCGACGGTTGGCTGGTAGGTCTTCATTTTAATTGGTTTTCTTTCAGGAAATGACATCATTGAAGCAACGACATCCTTGGGCAGGTCAATGAGCACCGGTCCCGGTCTTCCCGAAGCGGCAAGATAAAAGGCCTCGCGAATTGTTGAAACCAATTCGTTTGGATCACTGACAAGGTAATTATGCTTGGTGCATGGTCGTGTGATGCCGACGATATCAACTTCCTGGAAAGCGTCATTACCGATCAACGCCCTTGGGACCTGTCCGGTAAAGACCACAAGGGGTATGGAGTCCATGTAGGCAGTGGCAATGGCTGTTACCCCGTTGGTGGCGCCCGGGCCGGATGTAAGCAGCGCCACGCCGACTTTACCGGTCGCCCGCGCATAACCGTCGGCAGCATGGACGGCGCCCTGCTCGTGGCGGACAAGAACGTGTTTGATATCGGAATCGAGCAGTTCATCATACAGATCAATAACTGCGCCCCCCGGAAATCCGAAAATCGTATCAACACCTTCTTCATGCAGGCATTTTATAATGGCCTGCGAACCTGTTATTTTACTCATCGGGTTATCCTTTTAGGTTGTTGGCCCGGACGTTGCCGGCAGCCGAATTGGGTAAATATAAATCTATGTAAGGGGCCGGAAAAGAGAGTTATTCATTCTTCCCTTATGTATTCCTGGTCGCATCTTGAATCAGAGGCGGAATCCGGCACAATAGCCGAATACTTTTATTCCGTGACCCTTTTTATGGAGCAGATCATTGGTGCAGGTTTAACGATGAAAATGTATCTGCCCGGGAAATGATGAAAAGTAATGGCGGAATATATAAAAAATGGAATATACTGTCAAGGGCTAATGGCGCCAACAGTACGGAGAATTCTTTCTAAAAAATAAAGAAGAATACAAGACAGTTAAGGTTTAATTATTTCCTTCAGATAGAAGGAGCATGTCCATGAAGATACTGACAACCCCCAGGATGGATCGCTGTATCGGCTGTCATTCCTGTTCCCTGGCCTGTGCCCGCCTGGTGCATAAACAGTTTTCCTGGGAAACGGCCGGAATACGGATACAGAGTTCCGGTGGTCTGTCTTCCGGTTTTGTCGCCCGTCATTGCCTCGCCTGTGACCCGCCGCCATGTGCGGCAATCTGCCCGACCGAATGCCTTAAACCAAGGGCCGGAGGCGGGGTAACAATGCGCCGTAAACTCTGCATACAATGCGGGGCCTGTATTTCCGTTTGCCCGGTGGATGCCATTGCCCGGGATCGAAACGGTAATATCTATCTCTGTATCCATTGCGGGCTGTGTGTTGATTTTTGTCCGCACGACTGCCTGGAGATGCGGAAAGGGGATGAACATATTACGGAGGAAGAGCTGTGAATCCGGAATTATTCCGCATCCTGGTTGTGGATCTTGCCACCGGCCGGGGACGGGTGGAAAATATCGACGGCCGGGCAAACGCTGTCGGCGGTTCCGGTCTGGCCGCCCTGCTTTTTGAGAAATATGGTGATCCCGTTCGTCCCTGGGATGATCCGGATCAACCCTTTATTCTCGCCATAGGACCGTTGACCGGACTCTTTCCCCTGATGAGCAAGACCGTCAGCAGCTTTAAGTCACCCCGTAACGATCAGTATACCGAGTCCCATGCCGGTGGGCGCTGTGCGCTGGCTCTCAGGTTTGCCGGCTATGACGCATTGGTGCTGCAGGGAAGGGCTGCTGAACTTTCCTGTCTCAATATCGGCGCCAATCATCTGCAGTTGAAAAGCGCCGGCTTTATGGCAGGGCTTGATGTGGTGGCCGCCGGAAAAATAATGCGGCGCATGTTTAAAGAGAACTCCGGTCATCGTTCCATGCTCCGTATTGGCCCGGCCGGTGAAAAAGGGTTGGCCATTGCCTGCATCAATGCGGACACCTATCGCCATTTCGGCCGCCTTGGCGGCGGAGCAGTTCTGGGCAGTAAAAATATCAAGGGAATCGTCATCCAGGGCAACGGTACCTTTTCCTTGCCTCCGGATAAGGAATATCCACGGCTCACTGCCCGGGTGCATGCCATGGTGACTGATACCGATATGCTGCGTAAATATCATAACCTGGGCACCCCGGCCAACCTGCAGAGCTTAAACGATATTTCTTCCCTGCCCTGGCGCAATCTTCAACAGACGGCCGATCCCGGTATCAAGGGCATTACCGGCAAGCGGTTTGCCGACGAGACCCTGTTGCGTAACGGCGCCTGTGCCGGCTGTCCGGTCGGCTGCATTCACATCGGCTATATTCGCGAGAAGTTTGAAGAAAAGGACAACCGTTACCTCTATCATCAGGTTGCCTATGACTATGAGCCGATCTTTGCCGCCGGTTCCATGTTGGGGATAACCAATGCCTTTGATGTCCTCCGCATCCTGGATGTGATGGAAAAGGTGGGAGTTGATTCCATGTCCGCAGGTGTTGCCCTGGCCTGGGCCGCAGAGGCAACGGAAAAGGGGTTGATATCTGAAAAAGAGACCACCCTTCGCCTGCGGTTTGGTGATACTGCCTGTTTTATCCATGCCGCCCGTTTGTTAGGCACGGCTGCCAATCCCTTTTATCAGCTCCTTGGTCAGGGAACACG
The DNA here is from genome assembly GCA_026986885.1 of Desulfobulbaceae bacterium. Next base: position 1,016 of record JALSNT010000471.1, on the reverse strand, counting down.
TGCAGCGGCCGACCATTACGGCGGCACTGACTTTGCCTGTGTCCTGGGGCAGGAAATGGCCGGATATGCCACCGGTGAGGTTTTTTTTACCGCCCAGTCCCTGGGATTCCGTCATTCCCATCTGGATACCGGCGGCTATTCCTATGACCAGAAACACGCGGATAAGGATGTGCAGGCAGCGGTTGATTTTCTCCTTGCCGATGAGGCATCCCGTTGTCTGCTCACCTCCATGGTTTCCTGTCTGTTTGCCCGGTCGGTATATACCGAAGATGTGCTGGCGGATTGTTTGCGGGCGGCTGGCTACGGGAATCTGGCTGATAATCAGGCAACTCTTGGCGATGACATTCGCCGGCGGCGCTGGCGGTTGCGTTTTGCCTCCGGTTTCAGGCCGGAAGCAATTACCCTGCCCAAACGTTTTTATAAAATAGAGACCTGGAAGGGGCCGATAGACGCCGGTTATCTTGACCGGCTGAAAAAAGAGTATGGAAAACGGATCACTGCTCTGACCGGCCGGACAGACGTATGACCATGCGTCAACGATACTGGCGTGATCGACGGCAACTGGTTGCCGGGCTGGTCCATGATATCGCCCTGGTGCTTTCCCCGGTAATCGAGAAGAATGGCAGGCAAGCCTGGTTGTTTCTGGCGGCTCAACCCCGAAACCGCTGTTTGACCGTCTATCTGAGTTGGATATTGATTGGCAGAAGGTCACTGGTTCCACCACGCCCATGGTGTGGTGAACCGTATGAACAACAGGCGTAGAGCGCCACAGATTGCGTCACACCGCAGAGCGGTGTGACGAGAGGAGAGTGGGCACACTGCGGTTCGAAATTTGAAGCATTGTAGGTCTGCTTGAGTGGAACGAAAGCGGACAAACAGCCACCACTACCTTTGTTCATCGGTTTCATCACGCCCATGGTGTGGTGAACCCTATGAACAACAGGCGCAGAGCGCCACAGGTTGCGTCACACCGCAGAGCGGTGTGACGAGAGGACAGCAGCCACTACCTTTGTTCA
>JALSNT010000470.1 GCA_026986885.1 Desulfobulbaceae bacterium | reverse complement strand
GTGACCGCAGGTATCACCGGCCATTCTATCGGCTGGGTTATAAAAGCGGCGCTGCCATGGTTGCTGCTACTGCTGTTCTTTTTGATTATAATTACCTATGTGCCGCAGGTATCGCTGTTTCTGCCTGAATTTTTGGATAAATTGCACGGTTATTAAACCTGATAATCCGACATTCGACAACACGGCTGTCCGTTGTCAGTCCTGTTGACTATTATGGGAGAGTATACATGTCCACCTTGCCTGAAATAAAAAAAATTCTGTACGTAACGGATCTGGGAAAACATACCCGGCCGGTGTTTCGTTTCGCCCTCAGTCAGGCCCGTCATTATGATGCCGCCCTTCTCATGCTGCACGTGGTTGAACCGCTGGGCCCGACGGGCAGGTTTTACATGGATATTTATCTTAACGAGGATGCGGCAAAGCATTTTCGTGAAGAGGGGCAGCGGGAAGTGCTGGCGAAAATGAAAAAGAGGCTGCGGCTGTTCTGTGACGAGGAGGTCGGAGCCTGTGATATGAAAAAACCGCCGGTGACCGAAATCCTGGTATCATCGGGTGAACCCAGTGAGGAGATTCTGCGGCTGGCGGAAAAACACGGGGTGGACTGTATTGTCATCGGCAGGAGTACCCATGCCCTCCTCGGCGGCAACATGATGGGTTCCACTGCCAGACGGGTGACGCGACACAGCCGGGTGCCGGTTATGCTGGTGCCCAACAGGTGATGATGTCTGCATCCTGCCGGTTATCGGTAATATCCTGCTGCGGATTCCATCATCACTGATAAAAGTGTATTATGTCCCGGGCAAAAAGAAACAACTATCCCAGGGCAACATCCAGAACCATCATCACGGCAAATCCCACCATAACCCCGATGGTGGCAACATCGGAATGCTTTTCCGCCTGTGATTCCGGGATCAGTTCCTCGGCCACCACATAGACCATGGCTCCTGCCGCAAAAGAAAGGGCATAGGGCAGCAGCGGCCGTATCATCAGCACTGCTGCTGCTCCGATAATACCGGCAACCGGTTCCACAAAGCCGGAGAGTTGACCGTACCAGAAGCTTTTCAGTCGTGACATGCCCTCTCTTCTCAGCGGCACGGCAACCGCCGCTCCTTCCGGAAAGTTTTGAATGCCGATGCCGAGCGCCAGCGCCATAGCCCCGCCAAGTGTTGCCCCCGGGAAACCGGCGGCAACCGCACCAAAGGCAACACCGATGGCCAGTCCTTCCGGAATATTGTGCAGGGTGATTGCCAGTACCAGCAGGATGGACCGGTGCCAGTTGGTGTGAATACCCTCGGCCTCGGACACGGGAAAACCCGGGTGCAGATGAGGTAGGATCTTGTCGGTAATCCAGAGAAAAAGCCCTCCCCCAAGAAAGCCGATCAGCGGCGGCAGCCAGGCAATGCCACCACTTTCCTCGACCATGGAGATGGCCGGTGCCAGCAGTGACCAGAAGCTGGCGGCGATCATCACCCCGGCCGCACCACCGAGCATGCCGTCCATGACTTTACGATTGATTGATTTAAAGAAAAAAACCAGGCAGGCGCCAAGGGCGGTGATCAGCCAGGTAAAGCCGGTGCCGATCATGGTCTGCTGGATGGCGGAGAGTTGTTGGAACCAGGGCATCATGGGGGCATCTCCCGGGAAAAATGAAAATTTCATGGAAGTCAACGAAAACGAACTGTTATGTATGACGCTGTTGTCAAAAAATCAAAATTATGAGGAATTCAGGTCGTATTAATTGTACCGTTTCCGGAGTGAATACAGAAGGTTTTTTCTTTGATATTCTTTTTTATTGGCAATCCGCCCGGCCTTGCGGTGACTGCCGGTCACCCCCTCCTGATCCCCCAGACTTTTCTTGGGTTCTCCAGGGATTTATGTTATACGTGTGTACTACTTTGCGGTATGCATATTTTCCTGTTGTTTTGTGCGCCAAGTGGATAGTCTCAGGTATGTATCTGCAATGCCGTATCTTTTAACCGTTGTAAAGGGGAACTATTGTCGGTTTTTATGTTTAACTCTTTCCATGGAGGAATAAATGCGATATTTGCTGATTATCTGTCTCTGTGTAACATTTGTTTTGGTATCCCTAATGCCACCGGCTTCGGCACGACCGCAAAAACGATATGATAAACGAAGCG
>JALSNT010000469.1 GCA_026986885.1 Desulfobulbaceae bacterium | reverse complement strand
CAGGTTGATATTAAAAAAAATAGGTACCCTTTCCCTTAAGGATCAAAAAATAATTACAGGCAATCTCAGTAAATTGCTTGGTCAGCAGGGTAATTCACACCTCAGTTGAGCCTTTCACCCAATCTGCAATCCCTGTGATGTTCCATGTGGGTTTAAAATACGTAACCGTTCACCGAGATGCTGTTTCGCCCGCATTACCGGCATAATGTAAACGTTTACCAGTGCCCCATATTCGTTCAAGCAGGCCAACGAGTCTATAGCCCGCTATGTGAGGAGGCCTGATCGGACGAAGATGGGGTGCTGGTGAACGTTTACTAAAATACAGGTAAGCGAAGACTCCGACAAAACAGCACAAAACCAGCAGCTTGGGACGAAATGAAAATCGCTCAATTCAGGTTGTATCAACCTCGGGATAATGGTACACTTTCAGCATGAAAACATGGTTGCAGCTTCCATTTGTCATTCTCCTGTTTTTCAATGTACTGCTTCCTGCTCTCCTGCAGGCAGCGCCCGTTTCTGCTGCCGACGATAAGCAAACCAACGCTCCTGAAGTTGCCATTGTCAAGATACACCACCGCCCGGCAACGGAACTGCTTCCCCAGGTGCAAACCCTGCTCTCCGCTGCCGGGCGCGCCTCGGTGGACACCATCACCAATTCCGTCATTGTCTCCGACACACCGCACCAGGTCAAAGAAATCCGCAGGCTGCTCCAGCGGCTTGATTTGCCGACACCGCAGGTAACCGTTACTCTACGCTACCATGAAACGGGTTCCGCAGGCCGATCCCTGTCAACCAGAACCGGAATTTCCGGCCACAGAAAAGGGCTGCACCTGCGCAGCGGTGATTTTGACGGGCAAAAGAGATTGCAGATTACCATCAGTTCCGGCAGCAGCGGTTATCTTATGGTCGGTCGGAATATCCCCTTTACCTCCTACTGGCTGGACCTCTGTTCCCGATACGGGTATCAATTCAGCGGGCTGACTGAATATACAACCATCGGCAGCGGTTTTGAGGTACGTCCCCTTGTCATCGGCAAGCGGGTTGACCTGACCCTGTTGCCCCGGCTTTCTTTCACCGAGGGTCGCACTATTCTCTTTACCAAGGCTGCTACCCGGGTAACGATACCGACGAACACCTGGGTGCGCCTGGCCGCCACCGACGGTGGTTTAAATACCGTTGCCGCGGCTATCCTGTCGGCAAACGGACAAAACAACAACCGGGCCATGGTTCTTGAGGTCATGGCCCGGGTTCGCTGATATCTCCGGCCTGAAACGTTTGGGGCGCTTACCCTCCTGGGCCGAAAGCATTTCTGGATCAACTAAAGAATCTCACTTCTCAAAGACTAACAAGACAGAAACCAGGATCTATCAATCAAGGCTGACCGGTGTTGTGAAACCATCGGGTTTTATTGCCAGTACGCTGCAATTTACCTTGTGCAGGATCTTTTCCGCCGTGTTCCCCATGAAAAAACCGGCGATGCCGGTACGGCAGACCGTTCCCATGACAATGAGATCAATTTTCCATTCTTCGGCAAAAGCGGGAATAACATCATCGGCCCAGCCGGCAATCACATGTTCCTGATGCTGCAGTCCCTGCAGGTCAAAGGGAGAGAGAAAATCGTCCAGCCAGCGCAGATGCATGTTCTCCGATTCATTAAGCAGGCGACTCATCTCTCCGGGATTATAATTCAAACGACCGGAAAGAAATCCAGCATCCGGTTTCTCCCAGGCATGGACGATATGCAGTTCACTCTTCTCCAACCGGGCCAGTGAACATGCCAGTTCCATGATCTTGGTATTGAGATCATTTTCTTCAATTTCCGGAGGCGCCACATCCACAGCCGTCAAAATCCTATGGTACCGCTCCCCGCTTCCGGGCTTAACCAGCCAGACAGGACAGGGACATTTACGCAGCAGGTGCATGGCCGTGGCCCCAAACAGCATGCCGAGAGCGCCGGTCATTCCCCGGGCTGTCTTGATCACCAGGTCATGGCCGTTTTTCACTACCTCTCTGATGATTGCAAGAAATTCCCTGCCCGAGGAGACCCGCACGCTTATGGGAACAGGAAACAATGAGACATAGTGTGTCAGTTGTTTCTCCTGTTCCCGGACGGCCTCCCGCATGATCTCATCAGGCGTCATG
>JALSNT010000468.1 GCA_026986885.1 Desulfobulbaceae bacterium | reverse complement strand
TCTAACATTTTGACGCTGTCTTTGATCAGTTCGTTGAGTTGTATGGCTGAAAAATGATCTTTTTCACCGTTTTGTAACTGTTCAAATCTATGAACAATCGCCTCTAATTTTGTGGTCTGGGCCAGCACTGTATCCCTGTATTTAATATTTCGTTCCAGATCATCCTGCCTGCAGGTCATGCGCTGCAGCAGCCCACTGATAACCATCACCGGGTTGCGTATCTCATGGGCAAGCTGCAGTGCCAGTTCCGCCCGGGTGCGGTCACTGACCACGGATTCGATATCCTTGTTGAGTTCGAGAAGCTGGGCACTGGTCTCCTCCACCTTTTGCCGGTCGTGGATCATGCGGTTCATGATCATCAGCATGGAGCCGAAAAACAGGGTAGAGGCAAAGATAACGACAAAGGTAATGGTAATCAGGCTGCCGGAAACAGGAGCAAGTCTTGCCCAGATGTCGGCCCGGTCGGAAAAGAGAAGATAATATTTTATAAAATGGCCCACCGGTCGTATCAGGCAAAAGGAAAAAAGCGCACTTGTCAGCCAGAGGATATAGGTGGACAGGGCATTTTCCCTGTCCCGGAAATACAGTTTAACGGCCTGGTGCATGCAGAGGATTGATACAACGAGCATGGCCATGCTGCCGCTGATGTCGATCAGATAGATGGGAACCAGTGAAATTTGCATGGGACTTGGCTTTCTTGTTTCAACCCTCAATTTATGTTTAATAAACGGCGGCGGCGAATGTTAATTTTGTCGTTTTATCCGTAACCGAGGCCTGAAGTCAGATCTCGGATGACAATCTCTTCCGCCTGCGACGTATATAACTGCGGTTGACTACTCTTATATCCCCTGTTTCCTTGTTCGGAGGCTTCGCTTATCTGTTGTGCCCGGGTTCTGAATCCTTGATTAAATTTTCATCTTCACCTATTGAAATCGGCACGTTATTATTCATTCTCCGTAATGACATATAAATACAGACAATTGCCGGTACGCAGAGGATATGGTCCATTTTAAAGATATAATACAGAACATCTATGGGGTTGTGCAGCGCAACCCACATGGAGATGCCTCGTTGGTCGGCGATGAAATCGCTTGCCGGAATCCGGGTGGCCAGTATATGGGCGATAAAGGCCCAGACATTCCATAAGGCAAGGAGCAGCGCACCCCGGGCCATGAGCCGCCAGGATTTGCGAGCCTGCAGATGGGATATGCGGATACGAAGAGCAAACCCGAGCATGGCCAGGCCAAACAGGACATGACCGATAAGGTGTACATAAATGCCTTCCGGCGGTCCATGGGACTGGATAGCCAGAGCCGGTTCTGCGAGGATAAGCTGCGACAGAAGGCTTGTACCGAGCAGGCGTAACGGAAATGTTGTTTTTTTGTTGAGCATCCGTTCTTCAGGCTATCATCCGGGTTGTTCCCGTTTCCCTGGTAGAGTAACCGCCCATCAGTTCCACCGCTTTTTTGAAATCCCTGGTGTTGATGATCTCCATGAGTTGCCGTATCATGGGCAACCCAAGAAAGCGGGTTGGAATGATCAGGTCATACCGCTCTTCGGTCAGCGGTACAAAATCCAGGTCAAGGGCACGGGCCGCTGCCAGTATTCCGAGTCCGGCATCCGCTTTTCCGGAAAGCACTGCCACGGCAACGGCCATGTGTGTATACTCTTCATGGTCATAGCCGTGAATTTCATCGTCGTCAAGTCCATTTTTCTGTAGTTCATAGTCCAGTAGAACCCTGGTGCCGGAACCGGCCTGCCGATTGATGAAACAGATATCATCGCGCAGGAGATCCCGCACCGATGCGATTTTTTTTGGATTACCCTTTTCTACCATAAACCCCTGCTGCCGGTGGACAAGGGTTATCAGACTGATGTCCTGATCCGGCAGGTAGCGGTTGATATAACTGATATTATACTCGCCGGTAGCCGCATCAAGCAGGTGGGAACCGGCCATATGGGTCATCTTGTTTCTTATGGCCATGATGCCGCCTAAAGAGCCGACATGGGTGGAGGCCAGCGGATACGCCGGAGTGGATCGTTTGAGAAAGTCATGGAGCAGGTCCAGGCACAGGTCATGACTGCCGGTGCAGAGAATGGTTTTGGCGATGGTTGCCTGTGGACGCAGCAGTTCCACCTGCAC
>JALSNT010000467.1 GCA_026986885.1 Desulfobulbaceae bacterium | reverse complement strand
GATTTCCATTCATATTGGAGCCGACACCCCAGAAAATAAACACAAGGGCAATAAAAAGAACCAGGCCCTGAATCAGGGTAGACTGGGCTTTATTTCGCAAAATTCTCAACATAATTTCCACACTCCAGGGAAGGACAGGATTACGACACAAAACCTATTGCGCACAGAAAGGTATTATGTTCAATTTTCAGGTAAGTTACCAGTGAAAAATGCATTGACGCCATCTTCCAGTGACGGAAAAAGGGTATGAATCAGGCCGGCCGCCATCTGCTCCGCGATGAAATTTATCACTAAATTGAGTCTTTCACAAATGCGGCGCAGGCAAAAATGGTTAGGGAAAACAAAAACATACTGATAAGGGCGGACCCCGGTGCGCAGTATGCCGGGGCAGCTCATAATTATACATGCAGTGTATTGAACATCGTCCGGGCACACATTTTGCTGTTGATCGAAGTTTTTACAACGCCATCAAGCTTGACAAAAGATATTAGTTGGAGTATGAAATTCATGTTTTTTATTCAAATATTTTTTAAATCCATATAAACTGTCCATGGAGGAAACAGAATGGCAACAATTGAGCACAATGGCACGAGCTATGAGGTAGATGAAGACGGGTTCTTACTCAACGGCTCCGAAGACTGGGACGAAAACTGGGTAGATTATGTAAAAAGTGTGGAAGGAATCAGTGACATCACCGATGAGCACCAGAAAGTCATTGATGCCTTGCAGGAATACTACAAGAAAAACGGTATTGCCCCCATGGTTCGTATCCTTTCCAAGACAACCGGCTTTCCGCTGAAACGCATTTATGAATTATTTCCCTCCGGACCTGGTAAAGGAGCCTGTAAAATGGCAGGACTGCCCAAACCGACCGGTTGTGTATAATCATAATCAGTTCACGTTACATCTGTAACAAAAAAGGAAGACTGCATGGCAGTCTTCCTTTTTTGTTATGCCCCTAATTCTGTCATAAAAAAACAAGAAATCGGCACATTGCAAATCTGCTGACTGGTACGAAAGCGGATAAACAGCAGGCATTGCTTTTGTCTGGTTTCGCAGAACTCAACCAGACCTACATTTATACCTAAACAATTATTTTCGTGTTTTTGTGGCAGAAAATAAATTCGAAATCCGAATATCGAAATCCGAAACAAATTCCAATTGGAAATTTTTTCTGGTTGCACCACGTCCATGGCGTGGTGCAACGAGGATACCTTTTTGATTCCGGTTTATCCGGGTTAGGTTATAATATTTATGGGGTTAAGGGTATTTGAACCCGCTTTGAGTATACAGCACAACTCTTCTTCAATGCCGGAAAAGCTGCGACTGGTTTGAATGCAGATTACCAACTCCTGCCGATTTTACCTTCTTTCCGAACACATTCTTTAGTCAGTTTCCCCGTCCCCTGTCAGTTCCGCCACAAGCTGCTCATGTACACTCTCCACCTGCTGCAGGTAATCTGCCTGGGTTAAAGATGCTCCTTTCAATCCTCCCCGCAAATTAATCTCGGTCAGCCGGGTCTCATCCGATGGCGTAATAAGAAAGTCAATATGCGCATAGGGGAAACCGGCTCTCTCCATAATTTGACGGCATAGGACATGCTGCCGTTCTGATAGATTCCACGGTCGGCTGGCCCCGCCAAAATGGAGATTATGCCGGAAATTATTCGGATTATGCCGTTCATAGGCCTCTATCGTATCGCCAAGAACAACCACTCGGATGTCCCTGCAATCCTGATAAAAAGGCTGGATTACAAAGGGAAAACCCAAGGCGCCGAGAACCGCCTGGGCATAGACATCTTCAATAGAAGAAAAACGGAGGATACCGGTGCCGGCGTTCGCCCGGTCCAGTTTACAGACAACAGGAGTTTCTTCATCAAACTCACCAACGAGGCGCTGCATATCATGCAGGTCATAGGCCACGCTGGTGCCCGGGCCCATATATTCACCGAGCAGTCGCACCTGCAGTGTTTTGGAACGGCTGCATAGTTGGGAAAGTGCCGAAGGAATAAAATGGACACCACGACTGAGCAGGTCAACCAGCAGTGACTCCTCTCCAGGTCGCAGACGGACACGGCCGATGACAATATCACCGGCCTGCAGACTTTGATAGTCGGCAAACAGGGTCCGGTTATCCGTGATAATACGGGGGGGCATCAGCCTAAAAAATCATATCCAGAAAATGATTATGAAATGTCGTCATATCGGCATTACACTTGCCGCATAACAGGACAACTTCACCGTGAATATCGGTCTCATTTTCTTCGGGCGTAAAGCTGCCGTCATCGTTTTGCCGGTAACGGGTTGTTACCGTAACATTTTGCGCCAGTTCAAGGAAATCATCGGTGTTGCCGCAGACGGGACAGGTCAGACGGCCACTGGGCCGACCACTGGGTATGGTAACTTTTTTTTTCATCTCTATTTTGTTCTCAATGCATACTGAAATAAAATTATTGTTTCCGGGCAACCGATAAATGGCTTAGCCGTAACGCACAACAAAAGAGGAATAATTATCCGGCTGCTCTTCCCGGCTGTCCACCTTTGTCACTTCCGACATGGGTGAGCCGGTATGCAGCCAGGCAAGCAGGCTGTCCACGGCCTCCGGCGGCCCTTCGGCAAGGACCTCGACGGTACCGTCGATCAGGTTGCGTACCCAGCCGCAGACGCCTAAGCGCAATGCCTCTCTTCTGGTATAATCACGAAAATAAACACCCTGCACCCGGCCATGAACAATGGCGTGTATACATTTTTTCATGCTGCATTCCCAAAAAATTAAACCTGAATTGAGGGTGACTGTTTCTTTAGTAATCTACACCCTGCCGATCATCTTAAGAAAATCTTTTTCACTGACAATACGAATGGCCAGCTCTTTTGCCTTGCGCAGCTTACTGCCCGCCTTTTCTCCGGCCACCAGATCAGTAACCCGCTTACTGAGGCCGGAAACCACCTGGCCGCCGAGTTCTTTAACGATCTGTTTGGCCTCATTACGTCCCATACCGGCAAGGGTACCGGTGAAGAGAAAGACCCGCCCGGCAAGCGGTTTTTCACCTTCCTGCGGCGGAAGAATACTCAATCCCAGGCCCAGAAGCTCTTCAAGCATGGCCCTGGTGGATGGATCAGCAAAATAATCAACCAGACTGGAGGCCACCTGCTCGCCGATACCTTCTACATTCAAAAAATCCTCTTTTGTCGCCGCCATAACAGCAGCAAGGGTTTTAAAATGAGCGGCCACCAGCTGGGCGGTTACCTCTCCCACATAACGGATACCAAGAGCGCCTAAAAAACGGGTGAGAGAAACCCGTCTGGCATTTTCCAGGGCGCGGACAACATTTTCCGCCGACTTTTCACCCCAACCGTTCAAGGGGGCAAGGTCTTCTTTCCGCAGGCGGAAAAAATCAGGAATATCGTGGACGAGTCCGGCATCAACCAGTTGCTCCACGGCTTTTTTTCCTAATCCTTCGATATCCATACCGTTTTTGCCGACAAAATAAATCAGGCTTTGCAATCTCTGCGCCGGACAATGGGGATTGACGCAACGAATAACAGCCTCACCTTCCGGACGCACCAGCCGATGCCCGCAGACGGGACAGTTCTCCGGGAAAACGATGGGTTTTTCCCGGCCGGTCCTCTGTTCAACCACGGGTTTAATCACTTCGGGGATAACATCACCGGCACGCTGGATAAGCACCGTATCACCGATCCGCAGATCCTTGCGCTCTATTTCATCTTTATTGTGCAGAGTAGCACGCTTAACGACCACACCCTCGACATTCACCGGTTCAAGCAGGGCCACGGGCGTTACGGCGCCGGTGCGGCCTACCTGGAAATCCACGCCGATAATCCTGGTGGTCGCCTGGATGGCGGGAAATTTCCAGGCAACGGCCCAGCGAGGCGCCCTGGCCGTGTTCCCCAGCCGTTGCTGCAGGCTGAAATCATCCACCTTCACCACCATGCCGTCAATCTCATAGGGAAGGTCGTCGCGGATAGCCAACAGATGTTCGTAATGCGCTTCCACTTCGGCAATCCCCCTGCAGCGCCGAATATGGGGATTTACGGCAAACCCGATCCTGGCGAGCCAGGGAAAGAGCTCACTCTGCCGGGCACAGGGAACGACATCGGTATCCGCCACCGCATAGACAAAAAAACGCAGACCCCGTTCAGCAGTTACTTTGGGATCAAGCTGGCGCAGGGAACCGGCGGCGGCATTACGGGGATTGGCAAACAGTGGCTCGCCCGCCGCTTCCCGCTGCCGGTTCAAGGCGATAAAACCCTTTTTATCCAGATACACCTCCCCGCGAACGACCAACTGTCCGGGAAGTTCCTTGTCATCGACCTGCAATTTCAAAGGAATATCCTGCACGGTTTTCAACTGCGGGGTAATCTTTTCTCCGACCAGGCCGTCACCCCTGGTTGACCCGACGGTGAACAGGCCCTGCTCATACACAAGTTCCACGGCCAAACCATCCATTTTCGGTTCGGCAATGTAGTGAAACGACTGTTCGCTTTTCAGATAGCGTTGCAGCTTTTCCTCAAACTCCGGCAGCTCGGTTCGGTCAAAAATATTATCCAGGCTGAGCATGGGATGGACATGCCGCACCTCTTCAAAACGGGAAAGAGGCTTGCCGCCGACCCGCTGACTGGGGGAATCCGGGGTAATGAGCTCGGGATACTGCTGTTCCAGTTCCAGCAGCCGACGAAACATCCGGTCATATTCGACATCGGCTATAATCGGGTCATCGAGTACATAATAGCGATAATTATGGTAATTCAGCTGCTCACGAAGGTCACGTACCTGCTCCTTAATCTCCTCGGGAACCATGGTTACCTGTCATCGAGCAGGACGCCGCCCTTGGCAATATTCTCCCGCTGCTCCTCATCAATAAAAATAATTATGGAGTCTTTCGGCTTATCAGCTACCCTGGAAATAACCCTGGTGACTCCCCTGGCAATCTTTGCCTTCTGTTTTCGGCTCAGTTTTCCTGCAACCCTGATGTTTACATACGGCATACAACCCTCCTCCCCTTTTATTCATTTATAAATCCATACAACTTTAACAGGAATCGTCATGGGAAAAGTTATAACGCGTCTTTTTCCGAATTCATAACGATAAAATAACTGCAAAATTACCATATCAGAATTTCCTTTTGAAGTCGAACAGGTTATAGTTCCTGTAATCGACCCAACCACCTGAGAGGATAAAACATGCAGCATATTATTGTTACCGGCGGTGCCGGATATATCGGCAGCCATACCTGCCTGGAACTGCTGAACGGCGGTTACCGGGTCACTGTTGTCGACAACCTGTGTAACGCAAGCCGGGAAGGTCTGCGCCGAGTCGAAGAACTGACCGGGAAAAAGGCAGCATTTTTCAAGGCCGACCTGCTGGATGAAGATGCGCTGGATAAAGTATTTCGGCAAAACAGCGACGCAGATGCGGTCATCCATTTTGCGGGTCTGAAAGCTGTCGGCGAATCGGTTGCCAAACCACTGCTTTATTACCGGAATAATATTACCGGCACCCTGAATCTCTGCCGGGTTATGGATAAATACGGAATTAAAAATATCGTCTTCAGCTCCTCGGCCACCGTCTATGGCGATCCGGCAAGCGTGCCCATTACCGAAAGCTTTCCCCTGCTCTCCTGCACCAATCCCTATGGCCGGACCAAGGCCATGATCGAAGACATCCTCCGGGATATCCATATTGCCGACAACGACTGGAATGTTGGGTTGCTTCGCTACTTTAATCCGGTCGGCGCCCATGAATCCGGTCGTATCGGGGAAGATCCCAACGGTATCCCCAACAACCTGATGCCCTATATCTCTCAGGTTGCCGTTGGTAAATTAAAAGAACTTTCCGTATTCGGCAACGACTACCCGACCCACGACGGTACCGGTGTCCGCGACTTCATCCATGTGGTCGACCTGGCCGTCGGCCACCTCAAGGCCCTGGAAAAACTCGATGAAAAACCTGGTGTGGTCACCTATAATCTGGGCACAGGTCAGGGCTATTCCGTGCTTGATATGGTCAAGGCCTTTGAGGAGGCCAGCGGCAGAAAAGTACCCTATCGGATAGCACCCCGCCGGGCCGGTGATATTGCCCAGTGTTATGCCGATCCGACATTGGCGGCAAAGGAGCTGGGCTGGAAGGCCGAACGGGGCCTCAAAGAGATGTGCGAGGACAGCTGGCGCTGGCAGTCCATGAACCCGCAGGGATATCAGGATGCAGAATAAAAAAATGATGACACCCATTGCTGATGAAAACAATCAGTTGCTATCTATTTTTGTGGCCGGCCTGCAAACGGCCAGGGAGAAGAAAACTTCGTAATTCGATATTCCCTGTTCGACATTCGACATTCAACTTATCTCGTCAAATCAATAGCATGTAGTTTTTTGCCATTGTCACTTTTTTATATTGCACCCGTTGGCTATGGAACAGTAGGTCTGTTTGAGCACAGCGAAAGCGGACAGCAAATTCCCAGCATCAATGTCCGGGTTCGCGGAGCTCAACCAGACCTGCGCTATTTACCACCTTAAATCAGCAACTTTCCCGCATTCGATCCGTTCCGACAAAGCTGCATTTTTCAGAAAAATCTGTGTGAATCCGTGTCCATCCGTGGTTTTCTAATGGGAGCGGGCAATGTGGTGAATATTGTTTTTTTCTATATTGCCGGGGTTCGATGGTAATCAGAAAATAACAAGGAAGCTGCTGACTCATATCTGTTGGCCGTCAAACTCTCTGCTCCATTCACGGGCAAGCTCCTTGGCCTCCTGCAGCAGACAGGGGCCTTCTTCACGTTTGCTGACCCGAACATCAATACGGAGTTCATCAGTAAAGGCAGAAAGTTGCTGCCATAATTCCCTGTTGCTCACCGGTTTGCCCTGGCTGGTCAGCCAGCCCCTTCTCCGCCAGCCGGGGAGCCAGTTCTTCAACCCGTCCCGCAGGTAGCCCGAAGTCGTATACAGGATGACCGGCAGATTTCTTTTCAGGGCCGAGAGGGCGTCGATTGCCGCCCTCAGATGCAATTGATTGGCGGAATCACCCTTGAGCGCCCCGCCTAAAATCCTTGTATACTGCCGATAGGTAAGAATAACTGCCCAGGAACCCCGGCCGCTGCCGTGCGCATAGGTTATGCCGCAGAAAACGGCTATTGCCTCCCCGACAGGTTTTTCCCGGTTGCGGTCACCATCCACTCTCCGGCCGGAGGGTTTGAGGCGGGCGGCAACAGCCAGTTCGTCGGCCCGTTCGTTCCAGGGATCCTGCGAATGACCGCGCACCCATTGCCAGCGTACCTGATGGCGGGAAATTTCCCTGTCCAGCTTTTCCCAAAGATCACGATTCTTCACCGGTTCTTTAGCCGCCGTCAACCAGCCCCGTCGTTTCCAGCTCTTGACCCAGGAAGTTATCCCGTTTTTTACATAGGTGGAATCCGTAATCAGGGTCACGTTGTGCGGGGTTTTCAGGTAGCGCAGACTTTGCAGAGCGCCGTTTAATTCCATACGATTATTGGTTGTCGTCTCTTCCCGGCCGCTGAGCTCTTTATACAGGCTGCCGTTTTTCAGTAACACGGCACCCCAGCCGCCAATGCCGGGATTGGGACTGCAGGCACCATCGGTGTATATGGTTACCTCAGGAAGGGTCATGTTCTACCACTGCATTGTCATCATCGGCAAGGTAAATAATTTCTCCGGAATGCTCTATGATCCTGGAACCATCATCTAACTCCATAACCAGACCGCCGGCAGGATCAAGCTCAAGGGCCGTGGCCTGATACAATGGTTTTTGCTGCACATCATATCCATAGAGAACCCTTTTCCCGGGGGTATCGCTTAGCTGCAGCCAACGCCTGAGAACCAATCCCCCCGGATCGCTGTCGTCACCCCGGCCGGCAGCCAGCTTTTGTTCTTCGGCATAGTATAACAAACCGAAATTCCACTGCAACCTGGCCAGCAACAAGGCACAAACCCCATTAAGGTCAACGGTCGTACCGGTTGCCGCCTGCAGGGATGTAGCCGTTTTCCCTAATTCTTCCGGAAACCATTGCCCATTGACATTAAGACCGATACCAATCAGATGAAAACGATCACCTTCTGCGCCGACCACCGTTTCACAGAGAACACCACATATTTTTTTCCCTCCTGCATGGACATCGTTCACCCATTTCAGACGGGCCGCCGGCAGAAATTCCCGCACGGATTCACAACAGGAAATACCAACGGCAAAGGGAAGAAAACGGCTGAATTCGGGGAGCAGGGTGTCGGCCCAGAGTAGAGCCAGATAAAGGCCGCCGACCGGAGCATGCCAGCGACGATTAAAGCGTCCACTGGAGGCAGTCAGGCTGTCGGCCCGAACCACGCAACCGGTGACCGGCGGCGGACCGGAATTGTCCACAACCCGGCGGCGCAGTACATCCATGCAACTGGGCAGCTGCCTGTAACAGGTAAAAGAGGAGCCGACCGGCGCCCCGTAACGAAGGATACGATCAATAACCGCCGGCGAATAGTCGGCATGCTCGGCCTTCCTTGCAGCCAGACGACAGAGGCCGTGATGGGAAAGCATTCACTCAGCCCCTGATTATTCCCACTCTGCTTTGACCCTGGTAATGATCTTCTGGACAACGGCTAATTTTTCTTCCGGACAGACGCCGATCAGAGGAATACCCTGGTCTACACTGTCACCCGGAGAAAAATAAAGTGAATGCAGAATTCCGGCCTCACCGTCATAATACACAGGGGTATCGCGTTTCATCAGCGACATGGTAATAATTTCATCACCCGGTTGAATAACGATAGAACGAAGGCCTTTCTGGTCGATCCGTGCCTGAATATCCATGGAAAAAAAATACCGGGCCCGCTCAGGTGCCGGAAACAGGTAGAGGACTTCCTGCAATATGGCCTCGATAATCTCTTTTTTCTTTAAGGGGTGTCGGATGGTAAGCAGTTTTGTACCTGCCTCGACAAACGTACCTTCCAGCTCCGTATGCAACATTGATATGGTGCCGTTGGTCTTTGAAGTGATTATCTTTGGATTACGCTCCCGGGTAATCTCATAGAGTTGGGAGCCCGGTATATGCTGCCATTCACCGCTGACTCCCTGGACCTCGGCTCCGTCTTCCACAAGAAAACGGACTTCACCG
>JALSNT010000466.1 GCA_026986885.1 Desulfobulbaceae bacterium | reverse complement strand
TATCAGCCGGTATATTTGCCACCTATACCGACGAATACCTGCGCTATTCCCAGAATGCGCCCCTTACCATGTATGAAGAGGTCAACACCGGTACCAACCTGCCCGCCCAGATTGATATTTATGCCGATGAGGGCATGGAATACCGCTTTCTCTTTGTCGCCAAGGGCGGCGGCAGCGCCAACAAGAGCTATCTCTACCAGGAGACCAAGGCCTTGCTCAACCCGGAAGCCCTGAAAACCTATTTAATCAACAAGATGAAAACATTAGGCACCGCTGCCTGTCCACCCTATCATCTGGCCTTTGTTATCGGCGGCACCAGCGCCGAGGCAACCCTGAAAATGGTCAAACTGGTATCCACCCATTACTATGACGACCTGCCAAAGAGCGGCAACAAATACGGCCGTGCTTTCCGGGATATCAAACTTGAAGAGGAACTGCTGGCCGCCTCGCGCGAGCTTGGTATCGGCGCCCAGTTCGGCGGCCGCTATTTTGCCCATGACGTGCGGGTGGTGCGCCTGCCCCGGCATGGGGCGTCATGTCCCATCGGCATGGGCGTTTCCTGCTCGGCCGACCGCAACCTGAAGGCAAAGATTACCAGTGAAGGTTTCTGGCTGGAACGTCTTGACCATGACCCCGGCAGCCTCATCCCCGCAGAATATCGAAAGCGGGACAACAGCAAAGCGGTCACCATCGACCTCAACCGTCCCATGGCCGCGATTCTGGCCGAACTGACAAAACATCCGGTTGCCACCCAGGTGCTGCTCACCGGCACCATCATCGTCGGCCGCGACATCGCCCATGCCAAATGGAAGGAACTGCTTGACGCGGGCAGGCCTCTGCCCGATTACCTGAAAGATCATCCGGTCTACTATGCCGGGCCTGCAAAAACTCCGCCCGGCATGGTATCCGGCTCATTCGGCCCCACCACTGCCGGTCGCATGGACCCCTACGTTCCCCTGTTCCAGAAGCTGGGCGGTTCCATGATCATGATTGCCAAGGGCAACCGTTCGCAGATCGTCACCGATTCGTGCAACCAGTACGGGGGATTCTATCTGGGCTCCATCGGCGGCCCGGCGGCGCTTTTGGCAGCGGAAAACATCAAGGCCGTCGAATGCATTGATTACCCGGAATTAGGCATGGAAGCGGTCTGGAAAATCGAAGCCGAAAACTTCCCCGCCTTTATCCTGGTGGATGATAAGGGCAATGATTTCTTTCAACAGTTACGCAAACAATAAACCAACCCGGATATTTCACAAAAAGTGGTGTAGACCTGGTGAGTGCAGCGATTGCGGACAGAAGGATTACGGCAACTACCCCTTGACCCGGCTCTCCCCTCTCCATCCGGGAGCACTCCTTACCTCTTTACCCCCTGAAAAATTTCTGTGTAAGACAAAAAGGTATTTTTTCTTTTGATACCACACACCGAAACCGTTATAGTAATGTGTGAAAGATAAGAAGGAGGCGAACAGATGGCTACCAATCTCGCTATTGACGACCGGATCATTGAAGAGGCAAAGAAACTCGGCAGACACCGCACCAAAAAAGCAGCGGTTACCGAAGCCCTGCAGGAGTATGTTCAACGACGAAAGCAATCTGAAATTTTCAAAATTTTCAGTAAAATAGATTATGACAACGATTATGATTACAAGAAACAGCGTTCTATAAAATGAAAATCATAATTGATACATGCGTATGGTCCTTAGCCCTTCGCAGAGGAAAATCCATTGAGAATGAATACGTTAACGAACTGAAAGAACTCATAAAAGAAGCACGTGCACAGCTCATCGGCCCCGTTCGGCAAGAGCTGTTGAGCGGTATAAAGAGCAAAAAACAATACAATCTCCTGCGAGATCACCTGCGGGCATTTGAAGATTTAGCCATACAACATCAGGATTACGAATTAGCTGCTGAGTTTTTTACTGTTGCCGGAAAAAAAGGTATTCAGGGATCAAATACTGATTTTCTTATTTGTGCGATTTCCACTCGCCATAAAATGCCGATTTTAACAACCGACAAGGATTTTATTCATTTTCAAACTGTTCTCCCCATCAACCTGCACAGAATTAGAACATAAGAAAATCGCTCAATTTTCAACAATTTCACGACCGCCCACAAACACCACCATGCGCCAGCGATCCATAATCCGGTC
>JALSNT010000465.1 GCA_026986885.1 Desulfobulbaceae bacterium | reverse complement strand
ATTGTTACATTACCCATGGCTGGTTCTCCTTTTTTTGTGCAGCATCATGACTGCGTTAATTTTGAGCGTGGTATTACCACAACTCGTCGGGGAGGGCCAGCCTTCTCATTTTACCTTACCTGATTCGTCGGCCTGCTTGAACGAATAGGTAAGCGAAGACTCCGTGGGGCACTGGTAAACATTTACATTATGCAGGTAATGCGGGCGAAACAGCATCTGGGTGAACGGTTACAAATAATTTATGCGAACTGAACAAGCAGAGAAGAAAGATCGATTACCTCGGCCCCGGCCTTTTGAAGATTGGCCATGCAGATGGGGCACATGGCAACAATTTGTTTCCCCGGCTGCTTAAGTTCGGCAACTCGTCGTCTGCCGACTTCTTCAGCAAGCTTTGGTGAAACCGATTCGGCCGGACCACCGCAGCAGTTGGTGAATGAACCCGAGGTGTTCAGCGGGGAACAACTGATACCAAGGCCGTGCAGAAGGGTGCGGGGCACTGCTGCCAAGTCCAGATAGCGCCCGTAAAAGCAGGGATCATGCAGGGTAATTTCTTCTTCTTTGGAAATGTCTTTCCCGGTAAGCCGGGTGACTTCAAAATAGGGCTGTACTTCAAAGGTTATTCCCAGATATTTTGGATACAGAACCTTGAGGGCATAGGTGGTGTGCGGATCAACGGTTATCAGTTTGCGAATACCTGCATCCTGCAGTTTCTGCGCAACAAACTCGGCGTGATCGATAAAATTTTTCTGATCGCCAAGATCATAGAGCAAAACACCGCTGTATTCATCCAATTCCGGTTTATAGCAAAAGGATACCCCGGAACTCCGGAGTATTTTGGCAATATTGCAGAGGATAGTATCGGAATTTTGTTTATCTTCTTTTGCTGCAATAAAATTCAGCCCCAGATTAGTCAGAGGCTTGGGAATCATCTTTCCATAGCGCAGGTAGTCGGCTTTGGGGGTATCTTCATATTTCTCGAGATACTGCGTTGTTGCCTTGATATAGGGCACAAGCTGATACATGAGGCCGGTGAAGAGTAAGGCTTCACCCTCCTGACTGATATTACATTCCCGCCCCCAGGCGGTGAGGCCGGTTTTTTTCAGGCCAAAGGGGTTATGGGTTTTGCGGACATTATCAGCAAGTGTTTCAATGATTATCTGTGGAGCAAACATGTTATGATTCCCTCCAGTTGGCGACGGCAAAGCGTTTTAAACTGAGAATAACCTCTCCGGGATCAGCACTGCGGGGACAGGTTCGGGTACAGAGTCCGCAATGGAGACATTTCCACAATTCATCCACGTTTTCCAGGATACGTTCCCGAGCCCCGATCTGGATGTAGCGGATCATTTTTCGAGGAAAACTTTCCCAGATAAGCGGACAGACTGCTACACAGGTGCCGCAGTTAAAGCAGGTAAGGGCGGTGTCGTCGCCATACTTTTTTAATTCTTCGGCAAAATCAGGGGTTATTTTTGTCATGTTATCTCTCCACAGAGACAGGGCGCGGTTGCAATGTTTTCTTAGGCTTCTGTCTCTTCATTTACCTTGACCACCAGTTTATACCTGAAATATCCACCATCTTTAGCTCCTTCCACGACCTCGCCGTACTGTTTCAACGTTGCCAGGTACCAGATGACTTGTGATACATTTATTGCCAGCGCTTCGGCAATTTCAGGAGCAGTAGCGCCATCTCCTAAAACCTGCTCCCTGATGGCTTTGAGTTCTTTTTTCTGTGCCTTGACCATGGCAGCGATTTTTTGAATTGAACCCTTCCGTTCCCGGCGCAGCTGCTGCATGGCCTTCTTTTTTTCCTGTTTTTCTCGATCACTGTCAGTCATGGTGGTCTCGTGAAAAGTATTTATAGGTATGGATCTGCAATGTGCAGGCAGTGTGTCGGCAACCGTTTACCAGCACCCTATATGCGAACGATCGTAACTAATCACAGGGTGAATAATTATCCGTTATTACAGCCTCTGATCTGTAAGTGTTCACAGGCGCCCCATATTTGTGCAGATGCGATCGTGCAGAGATGGGGTGGTTGTGAGCACCTGCCATGAAGTTTACGGCATTTCCGGTGAACAGATTCAAGAAATCTATACATGAGCCCATTGATTTAATGTATTTTCGCCCGATCTCTTTGTTATACGAAAAATTTTATCCTCGA
>JALSNT010000464.1 GCA_026986885.1 Desulfobulbaceae bacterium | reverse complement strand
GGGTCAGTCCTTATCTGCTGCCCAATGTCTGTGCCAACCTGCCGGCGGGCAAGGCCGGTATGCTGCTCGGTTTCACCGGCCCGATATTCTCACCCCAGGGGGCCTGCGCTTCGGGTAACCATGCCATAGCCATCGGCGCCCGCATGATCCGTGACGGCGACTGTGACTTTGTCCTGGCCGGAGGGGTGGAAACCTGCCTGGTGCCGGAAATCATCCAGGGGTTTGCCAATATGTTAGCCACCATCAAGGTCGGCCCCAAAGACCGGGCCCATGCAGACCCGTCCCAGGCTTCGCGCCCATTCAGCGTTGACCGTCGGGGATTTGTCCTGGCCGAAGGGGCCGGGGTACTGGTGCTGGCCGCTGAAGAGGCGATGTCGGCCCATGGCCTGAAGGCCAGGGCGGAAATCGCCGGTGTCGGCTGGAACTCCGATGCCCACCATTTCACCCGGCCCAACCGGGAAACCGTGACCCGGGCCATGGTTGATGCCATCGACGATGCCGGGATTGCTCCGGTAGATATTGGCGCCGTCAATGCCCACGGCACCTCGACGCCGACGGGCGATGCAACCGAAGTGGAGTGTCTGCGGGCGGTCTTTGGACAGGGATTGGAGTCCATTCCCGTGTCGGCCAACAAGTCCATGATCGGGCACAGCCTGGGCGCATCCGCCGCCATTGAAGCGGCTTTGGCCATTGAGGCCATGCGGCAGGGGATTGTGCTGCCCACGGTCAATCATCTTCCCGACCCTGATTTTGCGGATCTTGATGTGGTACCCGGGCAGGTACGCGATCATACCCATGAATTTGTGCTGTCCAACTCCTTTGGCTTTGGCGGCACCAACTGTTGTCTTGTCTTTAAGGGGGTGGCGTGATGCGGCCCAAACCCTTTATCCCGGAAGCCGGTGCTGATCCGGCCTTTGTCCGGGATACGAACAGCGGCAAACTCTGGCACCGCTGCCGGTTGCGAACCCTGTATGTGGATACCGACCGCTCCGGGGTTGTGTATCATGCCAATTATCTGCGTTTTTTTGAGTTCGGGCGGGCGGAACTGATGCGGCAGGCATCCTATCCTTACAAAAAAATAGAGGAAAGCGGCTTTATCTACCCCATTATAAAAACAGAGTTGAATTATTTTACTCCTCTTTTTTACGATGACCTGATGTATATCCATACCCGTCCGGGCGAGCTGGAACTGGTAAAGCTGCAGTTTGATTATCTCATTACCCGGGCCGATGACGGCGAGATCGTCTGCACCGGCTTTACCAGGCATTGCGCCGTGGCCGCCGATTCCGGCCTGCCGGTGGAGATTGACGAAAAAACAAGAAAGCTGTGGCGGGAATTTCCCCGGAAATGACACCAATTCGTTACCCCGTCTCTCTAAAGGTGCGTCCCTGGTGGCATGATCATCGGGTCGGCGGTCGTACGGTGTTGCCGGCGGTGGAAGCGCTGTTGCTTCTGGCCGCTGAAGCCGTTGCCCGTTTTCCCGATGTTGATGTCAGGAGCATGCGGGACGCTGTTTTTGCCCACTTTTTGGAAATTCCGGCTGGAGCAACGGCTCTGGAGGTGGTTGTCGAGCTTGAAGCCCTGGAAGACGGATCGGTGCATGCCGGCCTTTTGAGCCGAAAGTCATTTCGTAAAATGACCCGGCTCCTTGAACACGCCCGGGTTCATTTTTCCGGGCCGTCGACAGTAAAGGGAGCGGATTTGCCGACAGCCTCTTCATCTGATTTTACCGCAGAAAAATCACTTGTTGCCGAAAAAGTCTACAGTAGGTATGTACCCTTTGGTCCGGCCTGTCAAAGCATACGAGGCACGGTGGAAATCAACCGTCGTCAGATCAGAACCACTGTGCAGGCACCTGTTATCCCACGGTATGCCTGTCCGGTTGAGGATGTATTAGGTTCCCCGTTTCCACTGGACGGGGCCATGCACGCTGCCTGTGTTCTCGGGCAGCAGTTGGTTGATTTTGTTCCTCTGCCACTTGGCTTTACCAGTCGGATTGTCCATCGGCCGACCAGATCCGGGGAGGCCTATACTGCCAGGGCCGAATTTTTATCCAGGGATGCTGGTCGGTTGTTTTTTGATTTACGGATCCAGGACGAACAAAGGGTCTACGAAGAGGTGAGTGGTCTGATGATGCAAAAAATATTGTAAACAATGCCTA
>JALSNT010000463.1 GCA_026986885.1 Desulfobulbaceae bacterium | reverse complement strand
GGAATCAGCAGGGAGGAGTTCTTCATAGCGCAGTGAGCCATCCCGGGTGGTCCCGGTTTCGGCCTGGATTTTGATCTGGGCCTGGATTTCAGTTGCCGTTTCCATGAGAAAGGAAAAATGATCATCAGGAATGAGCAGCAGCCTGTCCACATCCGGGACAAGTTTTTCCATGACCGTACTCACTTCCGGACAATCCTCTTGCCGGGGGGAAAGACAGATATCTTCCAGAACAACCTGGCCGCTGATATCGCCGCGCAGGGTGCAATAATTGTCTGCTTCTACTTCTGCTGAGGCTATTGCAGCATTATCCATTCCTGCCAGGGCCAGGTCCCGGGCCAGCCGTTTGAGCAGGGCCGGACAGACTACCCAGACAAAGGGCGCGGCACTGGAACGTATCGGAAAGGCCAGCAGCCGGGCATCGGAAAAGGAGACAGCTCCGGCCTGCGGGTTGTCCCCCTTGGACTGGCCGAAAATCCGGTTGCCGAGTTCAATGGCCCGCTCTTTTTTTTCTTTCTCGACAATTTGATCAATGTCGATATCCCGCTGCATCCAGACCCGTTCGCAATGGTCGCGAAAGGCGCCCTTGACCCCGGAGGCCTGGATATGCGGCCAGCCGGTGTGCCGTTCCCGCTGGATTGGCAGGTCAACCGCGCCGGTGGCGGAACCGGACCCGGCATGGACCGGGGAAATGGCGTGGAGCAGACAGATGGATGTGTTTTTTTGTAAATACATGGCGATCCTCCTTTATATGGAAATACATCCCGGTATCCGGCCGGAATTATCCTGTTCTGTATTTTGTTGAATCACTGTGCCTGCCGGGAACCAGGCAGACAGCGGTTTGTGAAATCCTTTCTGCATGTCCCAGCCGCCAACCCTGAGCAGCTTGCCGGATGCCCTGGGCATGGTCTGCAGCGAATCCGGCAAGTCGGCGGGCAGTGGCGACAGGGCATAATAGTATTTTTCTTTTTCTTTTTCCGTTTCGGTATCCGGAAGCGCGGGCGCAGCAACCAGCCGGTAGGCGCAGATACGCTGTTCCCCGCCAAGCTGCAGGACGCCCGCAGGCTGGAGATTGCATGGATGGTCACTTTCAATGGCAGCAAGAAGTTTAACCCCGGAAACCAGGCGGATATGGCGGGTGGCGTAGAGATGACCGATTTTTACTGTCCGGTTTTTTGTTAAGGCGATGCCCACCCGCTCTTCCCTCCGCATAAGGGAAGTCAACGGAATCAAAGCTGTATCCGAGATACGGATTTTCTGCGGATTTGTCCGCAGAATGAGTGTGCCCTTGTTTGAAGCAAGTTGTGGAAAACAGGCTGCTGTTACCCAGTATCCGGCAAGCGGTTTCATGTTTGCCGCGCAGGGGCGCCTGATCCAGAACGGCCTGGCAACAGAACCGCAAAGACGCGGCATGCTATCGGCAAGAACCTCTCCGGCCTGAACCGTGATTTCCGAGCCATCTTTGGCGTTATCGGCGAGATCGGCCATCCAGTGGGCAGGGGCGGGATAAAGGGCCACGGAATTTATGGTCAGCAGGGGGCCGACGAGAGAAAAACCCGGCTTTTCCGGTGTGCCCAGGAGAGGACACTGCTGTTGCCACTGACCGGGATTATCAATGTACTGCCTGGGAGCAATGTGCTGCTGCCCCAGCAGGGCCGTGCGGATAGCTCCGATAATGGTTGCCGGCATGGGCGGGAACATGGTCTGCGCCTCATGGTTTTCGCCAGCCACCATGGATTCCGTTCCCCGGAAAAACAGGGTGTCACAGGGGTCTATTTCAATCCATTGCCTTGCTCTTTCACTCATATATTCCTCCTGATTCGGACGGCAGTCAATCTGCAATCACTTAATGCTTGCACTATCTGGTTGCCGTTGCTATATTACATACATGGTAACTGCGTCAACACATTGCGGCAGTATTCCCTGATGAAGGCAAAACACAGGAAAACACTGGCTGCTGTTTTCAGCGATCCACCAAACGGTAATCTTGAGTGGAATAAAATAGAATCACTGCTTCTTGCCGTAGGATGTCGCAAAAAGGAGGGCTCGGGATCCAGTGTTACCTTTGAAAAAGACGGTGTCAGGGCATATTTCCACAGACCCCATCCTGCCGGAGCCGCCCTCCGATACCGGATCAAAGATGCCCGTGACTTTTTAACCAGACTGGGAGTGC
>JALSNT010000462.1 GCA_026986885.1 Desulfobulbaceae bacterium | reverse complement strand
GTTCATCCTGGTTTTGCCGGCGTGGGGATTGGCAACGGTTGTCGCACCTTTACTGCTGAGACCGGAGGAAAAAATAATAGACTTAAATGTTCGTCCCAGGCTTTTGGAAGTAAAGTTGGTCATGGTCATGCCCGGTTGACACGTAACCTGTTGTCCTTTCGGCACCCTGGTTTCGGGTATCGCCACCCATACATCACCTTGATGAGCCTGCAGGCGGAGATATGTATAGCCTCCGGCATCCATGGTTTCCAGTACTTTTCCCTGGATAGGTTTACCACCGGCTTCGGCGGCAGTGACCAAGGTAGTGTTTATCGTTGCCGAAAAAAGCAGTGTCAGTCCGAAGATGCTGACAACGCAGCAGGAAAAAAGTCGCAGGCGAAACATGGTTGACCTCTTTAAAATGAATTGAAAATGAGAAAAACCGGGAGGCTGAAAGGAAATTTGACAATCAGCAATACAATTTTTTGTTATTCTATAAGCAGTTGCCTGCAGCCTGTCAAGTGGCATCGTTTTTCTAAACGAACCATTGAATCGGGGATTGCCCTGCCGACATCTCCTGGTTCGTGTTGCTCATGATGCAATGACGCCGCAAAAACTTTAATCTCCAACGGTAAGTATGCAGAAAAGATTTCGACCCATTTTCGATATTCCTTCTTATCGGCTACAACAGCAAGCTTTTTTTATTGACATAAGAATGGATATTATTTTAACTTGAAAAAAGATATTATTACCTGAATTAAGCGTTGCACCTGTCTACAAATGGTAAAAAGAAAAATTGCTCAAGTTCCATTAACACGCATGGAGGATATTTATGGGGTTGTTTACTCTGTTGGGCTTGAATGACGGCCAGGGTGTTGATTGGGAAATGTGCCCTGAATACACCTTTGGCACGTTTGAATCCTGGGGAGGCAAGGAGCGGATTCGCAGTAAAAAGGAGCGCATTTATTATTTTTTTATTGATGCCTGGGAAGATACTCCCCGACTTTGCCTGATGGAGCGGGGGATAAAACATGCCCGTGTCGTTGCTGAGATCCTTGCCCCTGTTGATATGGTACAAAGATGTGTGGACAGTCAGGGCAAGGTCGCCCTGTACGAGAGAAGCCATGGTATTAATGATGAATTGAAATCCTGGTTGCGACAGAATGTTATGGACGCAACCGATCTTGCCTTGATCGTACCTGTTGTAGAAAAAGAAGCGGAAGGCCTTGGAGATACCGGGTTGCCGGGAAGGGATGAGCTGCATGCCGAGGTGAATGGGATTGCG
The DNA here is from genome assembly GCA_026986885.1 of Desulfobulbaceae bacterium. The sequence goes on along the minus strand of JALSNT010000462.1, from coordinate 924 downwards.
CTCCCCTGTGGGCCGGAAGAACTTGCTGAAGAGGACGTTGTCACCCTTGTAAAGAAATATAATCTTGTGGACCATGAACGTAACCCGCACGCCGTTTTTACCAATGTGCTTGTTGATAACGGTGATGGTGCAACCGTAACGGATCTGGTGACCGGCTTGATGTGGCAGCGAAGTGGAACAGACATTATGAGTCATCGTTCCATGCGCAAGGAACTGGAAAAGATTAATGGGGAAAAATTTGCCGGTTATGACGATTGGCGCTTTCCTTCCATGGCTGAGGCCCTTTCTCTGATGGAAGCAAAAAAAGACAGGGATCAGTTTCTGCACTCCTGTTTCTCCACGGAACAACCGTTTATTTTTGTCGATGCGGTTCGAAAACCGGGAGGATACTGGTTCGTCGATTATAAACATGGCCGCGCATTCTGGTCTTCCGGCACTATCCCCGGTGGATTCGGTCGTTTTTGCCGAATTGACAGGGGGAGAAAATGAAAAAACTCTTGAATTGATCATTGGCAGATTATACAATAATGCAAGGCGGGCAAAATATTGCAGGTAAGTGGAGCGCAGCGCAGACTCCGGATGCGTGCAACCCTCAATTTAGGTATGAAAATCGACAAAGACGAAGGGAGCTTGACCATTGAAGCGGATACTGGTTGTAGATGATGAAGAGCAAATTCGTCAGATGTTGGCGCAGATGCTCGGCCATGAGGGTTACGAGGTGCATACCGCAGAAAACGGAGAAGAGGGAATGCGGCTGGTTAGCCGTTATGCCTTTGATTTGATTATTACCGACATGATTATGCCGGTGAAGGATGGGCTGAAATTTATCATGGAGCTTGTTAAAGATTACCCGGATATGCGTATCCTGGCTATTTCCGGCGGAGGAGCCATTAAAGCGGAACGTTATTTAACGATGGCCGGTTA
>JALSNT010000461.1 GCA_026986885.1 Desulfobulbaceae bacterium | reverse complement strand
GTGAATGTAATGCCACGTTTAAGGGCGGAGTTGCACGGGTTCAAACGTGCCGCACGTTCCGGGCCGATGAATAAATCGCGATGCCTGTCGCCATAGTAGGAAATATGAACGGGAAAAAACGAACATATCATACCGTGTTTTTTGACAATATCCAGTTGATCTTCCCTGATCATCTGTGAGTGGACAATTACAGTTCTAAGATCTGGCCGTGGCTTGTCGCCCCTGACTTTCTCAATAGCACTGAGCAGCATATCCGCAGCAGCGTCACCGTTGCAGTGAACGTGGAGACGGACGTTGTGCTCGTCACAATCTCTCAACCACCTTTCCATTTCAGCGGGGTTAACATTTGGAATCACACCATCCGCATTTGGCTGCAGTGCTTCCGGAGCGTCATTCTTTTTGGCATTTTCCAATCCCAGCAGAGTGGTGCCCTCTTTATCTGCCGAGCACACATCACCGGTCGGGACAGCACCTTCCGGCCTTTTGAAATAGGGTTCTGAAAGATATCCGGTATAGCCTTGAATACTGCCGTCGATGCTCATCTTGATGGCTTCCCAACGATAGCCGCCGCGCTTTTCCGAGTGTTTGGCAATCGACTTAATGGTGTTGATGTCGGAACTTGTCCAGGCCTGCAGAGAAAGCACATCAATGATCAGGTCGCCCTCCTCCTCCAGACTTGCGTACAGATTGTTAAATGAGGGAAGGGCCAATCCTTCATGGGCGGTCGTAATGCCAAATTTCGCATACGCTTTTGCACCGGCCCGGAGAATTTTTTTGGCTTTATCCGGCTTAGGTGTCGGCAACTTACCAATTATCAGGCCAAGCGCTTTTTCCTTGAGCACGCCGTTGGGGGTTTTACCGTCTTTCTCACGTTCCACGATTCCACCAGGTGGCACCTCAGTTTCAGCTGTAATTCCTGCAAGTTCAAGTGCCTTACTGTTAACCGCGCACATGTGCATTGAAATATGGAAGGCAAATATTGGATGCTCATTGGATATTTCGTCAAGGTCTCTGCGGTTTGGATGACGTTGCTCTTCAAGTGCGGTGTCGTCGTAGCCAAAACCGATCAGCCAGTCCCCTTTTTTGGTGTCTTTTATTTTTTTGGCATAAGCCGCCTGCAACTCTTTGATATTCCCGACATTGCCAATGGGTTTCGGGTCCAGGTTGATCACGACATTCTTGAGCGATTGAAATGCGAGATGCGAATGAGGGTCAATGAAGCCCGGAAATAACGACTTGCCTTTAAGATCAATAATCTCTGTGTTCTGACCTTTCAACTTCAACACATCCGCCTTTTTTCCGACTGCCATAATTTCGCCGGAGGCAACCGCCAGAGCTTCAACCTGTTCGCCATCTTTAACCATTGTGACGATGTCCCCACCGTAATATATCTTCTCGGCGACGGTGGGTTTCTCCTGGGCAATGAGCGAACCTGGAACGACAGAAGTGATGCCAAGCGCTACAGTTCCCGCGCCAAGCGCCTTCAAAAAGTCACGACGCCCAAGGCCAAACGATTGATGCAGGATATCGTGTGCGTAGGGCGAGCAACAAGAACAACCGTACCGATGAATACTTTCTGTCATAATCAGATCTCCTGATAGTAGATATTAATCTGCTGGATGCTGGCCTGGGCAAGTAACAGTGGAAATTTTGTTAAGCAGCTTTTTGTAAAGATGTCCGCTTTTCCCAATCCATTTTCACGCTTGAGCCGTTTTGAGCTCTGCCTGTCATTTGATCGATCCGGATTTACCCACCTTACGGTCAGGGAACCGGCCTTTTATTCATCTTCGTAAAAGACTATCATGTTTATCCAGATACCCGGCAGCCTCAGTAATCTTGAATCCTTGTTCTGCCGGCAGGATGACGGCTTCATCCTTGAATTCGTCAGTGTACTTTCCGGGAGTCGTTTTCGTTATGTAAACACCTCCTCTAAGCAATTTAACCGCTCTTAAGCCTGTGTCCACTATTTCTATACCACGTCAGTATACACACATTTCATAAAATAACAAAGGACGATAACTAGCTAAAAGTAGATGGTAATGCTGGCGCGGCACTGGAATGATTTTTTTCTTCGCAATTTTTTCATTTGTCTTTTTGTCAATAGCTACAGGACGATTAAGAAAAAGTGGAGGTGTATAATCTGCGCAGGAAATCATATCCATTTTTATCAGGAGATACGGGTTCATCA
>JALSNT010000460.1 GCA_026986885.1 Desulfobulbaceae bacterium | reverse complement strand
GTAGCCGCGACCTTTTTTCTCCACAAGGGCGATCTCGTTCCCACGATCGGAGGCTATCTCCTGTAATACAGCGGCAATATTACGATTTTCCATAACAATTCTGCAAAAAGGGAGAGAGTTGCGTCATGGCCTCGGGCAGTATATCTTCCAGCACATAATGACCAGCGCCTGCAAACAATACCCCCTCTGCCCGGGGAAACCGTCGACGCCACTCCTCATAAAAAGAACGATTAAAACAGAAGTCCCGCCCGCCCCAGAGAAGAAGCATGGGTTTGTCGCGCAGACCGCCAAGAGAAGCAGTAACCGCCTGCAGTGTCGGCCATGACGGATGGCTCGCCTGCATGGGAATATCCTGGATAAAACGATGAATGGCCACCCGCTCCCGCCAGTTGCTGTAGGGCGCAAGAAATCCCTTTTTTACTCTATCATCCATGCTGCCCGCAACAGCCATGAAGGTAGCGGCGCCGGCAAATCCGTTCAAACCGCGAACCAGCAGGGCGCCTATCAGCGGCCGGCGGCAGACGGCTATCCGTAAGGGAAGACGCGGCGAGGGGAAGGCCGCGCTGTTCAATACTACCAGGCCCGCAATTCTGTCCCGATTCACTCCGGCCCAGCCCATGCCGATGGCTCCGCCCCAGTCATGGACGACCAGGACGCAGCGCTCTATCTGCAGGTAATCAAGCAGGGCGTCAAGGTTTGCGATATGGGTCCGCAGGCAATAGGGGTAATGCGCCGGTTTATCGGAAAGGCCGCACCCCATGTGGTCAGGTGCAATAACACGATACTTTACAGATAAGGCCGAGATTAGATTTCGATACAGATACGACCAGGAGGGGTTGCCGTGTACCATGACCACGGCCGGTCCACGTCCCTCATCCACATAGGAAAGGGCATGGGGACCGAGGACAAAACGTTTGGCTGAAAATGGATACTGGTACAAAGGAGAAGTCACCAGTCAATCCCCAGCATCAGGGAATTAATGCCGGAACCGATCCCTAAAACAGCGGCCCGGCTTCCGGTTGCAAGTTTCCCCCTCTCAATACCGATGGCCATGGTTATGGGGGCGGACACCGAGCCCACATTGCCGAGGAAAGGCAGGGTCTCGAAATTCTTTTGTCCGTCGAGCCGCAACCGCTCAAACAACTGCCGGGCATGGACCCGGCCTACCTGGTGACAAAAAAAACGATCCACGGCAGCGGCCGGCCATCCCAGCTCTTCTTGAAAATCCTGCCAGCAGTGCGCAGCCGTTTCAATCCCTTTTTCCAGCAGCAGTTCGGAATCCGTGGACATCAGAGTACCCTGTTCCGCATTCTGGCCGCCCTGACAGAGATCATTATGCTCGGTATGGGCCCGGCAGGCGCCACCGGCAAGCATATGTCCGGAATCGACAAACCGTTTGTCGCTCATTACCAGGGCCACCGCCCCTGAGCCGATGGTCAGAGAGGCAAAAAGTGGTTTGATGGTTTTCCTGGTCAAAGATAAATCGGCAAGCATGTGGGCAATGGTCGACTCCAGCAAATGTTCCGCCGTTTCCGCAGCCACAACCAGTCCGGAGCGCACCTGCCCAAGCTCGATCATGTTGGCAAGAGTAATCATGCCGTTAAGAAAACCGAGACAGGCATTGGAAATATCAAAAATCAGGCAACTGTCCGGCAGCCCAAGGGCTCGATGAACAAAGGCCGCCGTAGCCGGTTCCATCATATCCCGACTGACCGAGGTAAACAGCAGGCACCCCATTTGGGCAGCCGCAATACCGGAATTTGCCAATGCTTTTTTCCCGGCAAGCACTGCGCCCTCACTGGGACGTGTTCCCGAAGGCCAGAACCTGCGGCTGGAAATTCCGGACATCAGCTCCAGCCGTCCGGCGGGAAGCTTCAGCCGTTCATAAACCGGGGCAAGCCGCTCTTCAAGATCACGGGAACTCAGTTCAATCGGCGGCAGTTCATAGCCGAAATCATGCAGACAAACACGAGAATATTTCATAGGAATTGCAAGCAGGCGTTAGCGTCCGGCAACCATTTTTTACATCTGTTCAATCCCGACCCGGCACCTGAAACCTTGCCGCCCAGGAAATCAACAGGGCGGCAAGAGCGACATCATCAAGGACACCGACCACCGGCACCCATTCCGGAATCAAGTCATAGGGAGAGAGGATATACAGCAGCCCGGCGCCGAGAATGGCCTTGACATACAATGGCGT
>JALSNT010000459.1 GCA_026986885.1 Desulfobulbaceae bacterium | reverse complement strand
GAATGATACCCGGCAGGGCGGCGCCGGCAACGACACGCTGATCGGTGGCGCGGGCGCGGACAGCCTTGACGGCGGCGCGGGCCGGGACAGGGCCGACTACCGGTATTCGAGTGCATCGGTAGCTGTTAACCTGGAAACCGGCGCGGCAAGCGGCGGCGATGCCGAGGGGGATACCTTTACCGGTATCGAAAACCTCGGCGGCTCCCAACTTGCCGACAGCCTGACCGGCAACGACGAGAACAACTCGCTGTATGGCAACGGCGGTGACGACCTGCTTTCCGGCGGAGGCGGCAACGACTGGATGCGGGGCGGCGCAGGGAATGATACCCTGCAGGGCGGCGCCGGCAACGACACGCTGATCGGTGGCGCGGGCGCGGACAGCCTTGACGGCGGCGCGGGCCGGGACAGGGCCGACTACCGGTATTCGGAAGAAGCGGTGGCTGTTAACCTGGCCACCGGCGCGGCAAGTGGCGGTGATGCCGAGGGGGATACCTTTACCGGTATCGAAAACCTCGGCGGCTCCCGGATGGCCGACAGCCTGACCGGTAACGACGAGAACAACTTGCTCTACGGCAACGGCGGTGACGACCTGCTTTCCGGCGGCCTTGGCAACGATTGCCTGAAAGGGGGCGCGGGCAGCGACACCTTTGTCTTTGACAGCGCTCTTGATGCATCGGCCAATCGGGATACCCTTGCCGATTTCACTGCCGGTCAGGACAGGATAGAACTTGACAACTCCATCTTCACTGCTCTTGTCAACGAGGGCGTGCTGGCCGAGGCCAACTTTCATGCCGATGCCACGGGCGTGGCCGCCGACGACAACGACTATATCCTCTACAACACCACAACCGGTGTTCTTTCCTATGATGCCGACGGCAGCGGAACCGGCGTGGCCGTCGAGTTTGCCCGTCTTACCTCCAAGCCGGACATCAGCGCCGACGATTTCATGATCGCCGCCGGATGATAGACGGATACCAACGATATGCTGCTGGAGAGGTTTTCCCGGATCGGGGAAAACCTCTCCAGGTGTATGCATGAAACCAGACATGAAACCCATCCGGAACAAAAATAATTTGTCTTCCCGGTCTTCCGCCCTGCTCGCCTGCTGCCGATACCTGGCGGACCGGGCCGGATGGGAGAGTTTTGCCGACCGGCTGGCAGCAGCGCCTGAAAACAGTGACACCGCAGGCAGCAAGGAGCTTCTCGAACATATTGTCCGGATTGCCCGAACTGAAAGGCTGCGCGCCATTGTCCATCGTCCCGTCCCCGAGCGGCTGCCGGAGATCGCTGCCTATCTGCCGGTCATGGCGGAATCCAGGGATCATCAATATTTTGTCATCATTGCCATTGATGGCTCAAACTCTCCCGGTGAAGTATCGCTTCTGAGACCCGTTCCGGGGGACAACGATCCGCAGCCTGAGAGAATTTCCCTTGAAAAATTTCAGGCAATGTGGACCGGCGGGATTTTACGGTTTGAAAAGATCAATACCGCCCTGGTCTGTTTTTCCCTGGTTGCCCGGGAGCACAAGATAGAGCTCACCCCGGACCGGCTTCGGCATGAATACGGGCTTGGCAGTGAAGAAATTCCTGAAAACACCCTGTTGCGTATGTGCAGGGACCAGGGGATGAAGGGGCGCCTGCTGCAACTGAACTGGGAGGGCCTTGCCGGACTTGGCAAGGCGTATCCGGCAATAGCGCGTCTGCGCGGCGGCAGGCATGTGGTGGTGGCCGGTGTTCTTCCCTCAGGTGACAAAAACCCGGAGGCGCTGGTTGCCGTGTACGATCCCCTTGCCGGCGGCAACGGGGAACATCTGCGGCTGACCCGCCGGGAGTTTGAAGAACTCTGGAACGGGGAGATCTATGTTCTCAAGCGGAAATACAAGCTCAGTGATGCTTCCCAGCCCTTCAGCCTGCGCTGGTTTATTCCGGAGATCCTGCGCCAGAAAGTCACCTTCTTCGATATTGCGCTGGCTGTGCTGTTTATAAATGGCATTGCCCTGGTCACCCCGATTTTTTTCCAGATCGTCATTGACAAGGTTCTCGTCAACCAGGCATTTACCACCCTGCAGGTGCTCGGTATCGGCATGGTCTGCATGCTGCTGGTGAACGCCGCCCTTGATTTCCTCCGCGATTATCTTCTTCTGCAGGCGACCAACAAGATCGACCTGCGGGTGACCGCCAGAACCTTTCGGCACATGTTGAACCTGCCGCTGGATTTTTTCGAGCGGATCACGGCCGGTGTTCTGACCAAGCACATGCAGCAGACCGCAAACATCCGCAGTTTCCTGACCGGCAGTGTTTTTCTGACCATGCTCGAGGCAACATCGCTGTTTATCTTTCTTCCGTTCCTGTTCTTTTACAGTTTCAGGTTGACGGCCATTGTCCTGGTCTTTACATCTCTGATCGCCCTGGTGATTTTTCTCCTTATCTCACCGTTCAAGCGCAGGCTTGACGCCCTCTACGAGGCCGAGGGGAAACGGCAGGCCATGCTGGTGGAGACCATTAACGGCATGCCCACGGTCAAGGCCATGGCCATTGAACCGCTGTTGCGCGGTCAGTGGGAAAACAAGGTGGCCCAGGCGATTTCCATGCAGTTCCGGGTGGGCAAGATATCCATCACCGCCAAATCCATTACCCAGTTGCTGGAACGGTTAATGGTGGTTGTGCTGATCTGGATGGGGGCGAGCCAGGTGTTTAGCGGTGCCATGACGGTCGGCGCATTGATTGCCTTTCAGATGCTGGCCGGCCGGGTTACTTCCCCCCTGGTCCGGCTGGTGGGTCTTGTCCATAAATACCAGGAGGCGGCCCTGTCCGTGGAAAAACTCGGCGTGGTCATGAATGCCAGGGAAGAATGGGGCGCGGACCGGCATGGCGCCAAGGTCTCGTTGCTGGGAGATATCGTTTTTGACAGGGTCAGTTTTCGTTATGCGCCGGACCTGCCGGATGCGCTGAAAGAGATTTCCCTGGTCATTCCCGCCGGCTCCACCCTGGGGATTGTCGGGCCAAGCGGCTCCGGCAAGACCACCCTGACCCGGATGCTGCAGAAGGTCTACTTCCCGTCCACAGGTACGATCCGTATCAATAACTGTTACCTGAACGAAATAGACACGGCCCACCTGCGGCGAAATACCGGCGTTGTCCTTCAGGAGAGTTTTCTTTTCAGAACAACGGTGGCGGAAAACATACGGGCGGGTCAGGCCGGGGCAACGCGGCAGCAGATCATCGAGGCTGCGACCCTTGCCGGCGCCGACGAATTTATCGTCAAACTGGCCCAGGGGTACGACACCATGCTCGAGGAAGGAGCGGGCAACCTGTCCGGCGGGCAGCGGCAGCGACTGGCCATTGCCAGGGCGTTGCTCACCCGGCCGGAGATATTGATTCTGGACGAGGCGACCAGCTCGCTTGATCCCGAAAGTGAGCGAATCGTGCGCGAAAACCTTGCTTCCATCAGAAGGGACCGGACCGTGATCATCGTCTCCCATCGGCTTTCCATGCTCAAGGACGCGGATAATATCCTGGTTCTGCAGGATGGGCATACGGTGGGGTTCGGCCCCCATGGGCAACTGCTTCGTGACTGTGCCCTGTACAAGGGCCTCTGGCAGCAGCAGATGGAGCTTACCTGATACCCATGGATCATTGATGCGTGATAAAAAGAAAAACATGGACAGGGATATTCTCGAGTATCAGCCGGACGCGGTGGAGATCGAGGAACGGCCCGTGTCCGGCAAGGCGCGCTGGGTGCTGTATGTTATTCTTGGCAGCCTGGTGGCCCTGGTCGCAGGTGCAATCATTTTCAGCGTTGACCGGATAGTGGTTACCGAAGGAAAACTCATTACCACCTCACCGACTATTGTCCTGCAGCCCCTGAATACCGCCGTTATTCGCTCCATTGATGCCCGGGTCGGGGACGTGGTGGACAAGGGCCAGGCGCTGGCGACCCTGGATTCGACCTTTGCCGCCGCCGATCTTGGCCGGTTAAACAGGCAACACCTGACACTTGGCGCGCAGATCCGCAGGATTCAGGCGGAATTAGAGGATAAGCCGTTTTCCGCGCTTCCCGGGGAGGGGGAGGAAGGACGGCTGCAGGAACACCTGTTCAAACAGAGAAAGATAATATTTGAGCGTACAAAAAAGATGAGTGCGGATAAAATTGCCGCGCTTAAGGCAAAGCTTGCCCTGAACCATGTGCAACGACAGGGAAAAGAAAAGCAGTTGAAACTGTTGCGGGATGTCGAGGGAACCACGGCCAGGCTGCCGCAGAAGGGTGTTGAATACCGGTTGAAGATCCTGGAAGCGCAGAAGGCACGAACTTTTACGGCCACAGAAATTGAAAACCTGAAGGGCGAAGAACAGGTGACGATAAACGAGCTCAGACAGGCCTGGTCGGAGTGGCGCAAGTTTGTCGAAGAACGTTCCGGTGAACTCATGGAACAGGAGGTTCAGCTTCTTGATGAGCTGGAGAAGGTCAAGCAGGAGATAACCAAGGCCAGGAGACTCAATGAACTGGTTTCCTTGAAGGCGCCCAGGCAGGGGGTTGTTCTGAGTGTGGCAAAAAAATCCGTTGGTTCCATTATTCAGCAGGCGGAAGCACTTTTCACCCTTGTGCCGCTGGACAGTCCCCTGGAAGCTGAGGTGAATGTGCAGGCCAGGGATATCGGAAGAGTGCGGGTGGGGGACCATGCGCGGATCAAACTTGACGCCTTTCCCTATCAAAAGCATGGCACCCTGCCCGGAAGAGTTCGAATAATCAGCGAGGATGCCTTTCAGTACGGGAATACGCAGACAGCCCCGGCCGTTTCTTTAGCGGCGCAGGCCGCTGCCGGCACCTTTTACCGGGCCAGGATCACCCTGCTTTCAGGGCAACTGCGTAATGTCCCGGACGCATTCCGCCTTATGCCCGGAATGAAGGTACGGGCGGAAATAAAGATCGGCAAACGCAGGGTGATATCCTATTTCCTCTATCCGGTCATCAGGGCGCTTGACGAGAGCCTGCGTGAACCTTGATCATGATAATATTTATTAGGAATGACACCGTAATGAAAAAAATTTCCATGATAACAAGAAAAAATCTATGGGCCTGTGGATGATGAATCGATGTGTAGTTGTTGTACTGTGCCTGTTATCGCTGACAGGCTGCGGATCGTTGACCGGCATCCCCGGTCATGGCGGCGGCAAGCGTTTTGCCGTTGAGCAGGAACTGGTTGCCGCGGCAACCCGGGCCACCATTAAAAAGATCGATCTTGCAAAACTACGTGGTAAAAAAGTAAATCTATTTGTCAATGCCATCGGCGATACCGGCAACGGCAACCTGATCGGTGGGCGTTTTTCGGTGGTATCACAACTGCGCGGCGACTATATTCAGACGCCCCGGGTTGTGGAACGGTCAACCTATCCCCGTTACACCCAGACGACATCTTCCTCGTCAACGACCAGCACATCCTCTCATAACACGAACACCTCTTCCGGCGTATCCACAACGTCCGGCAATGACAGCAGTTCGTCGTCTTCCGGTTCCCATGGTTCCGGGAGTTCTTCATCTTCCACCTCCAGTCACGGTTCGACGGAAACGCTTCTGCCTTCCCCGGAAGAGAAAGTGAGCCGTCAGAAAGGATCAGGTCATGAAATACAGGTCGGGCTGGAATATAAGGGGCTTGGGGCCTACCAGAATTCCGACAGGATTTCCTCGGACGACCTGCAGTATCTTTCCGGCCTGTTCCAGATGTTTCTCTTCCTCCGTGGCGTACATATCGTTCCTCCTTCCGAGGCGGAGGTAGATGTGTACATAACGGTGGATGTCTTCGGAACCGTGCGTACCCGGGTGGACTGGTTCCTGGCAAATAATGAGATCTTGCGGGCCAAGACCGCAATCGAGGTAATGGCGGTTGACCATTACAGTGGAGAACTGGTCATGGCACCGCAATCCGCATCGGTTGAGGCGGAATATAATGAGCAGTATATCCTGTGGGCCGGGCCGGTCATGATTAAAAAATATCTGAAAAAATCCGAACCGTTACTTTCGGATTTTTCCGATGTCAAAGGCAAGAGGGATGCCGGCGGTTATCCTGAACAGGACGAAAATGTGCCCTATCCGTTTCGCCATCAGATTGAACAATGGATGCAAGAAAAAGAGGGCTCTTCCAATTGAGAGGTACTCTGTCAAAATATTTAAGGGCCGCTGACATGATTCTGCGCTAGTGTCTTACTCCTCTAAAAAGCAAGAAATTTTTAAGGCACACTGTAGCCCGCCCCTACACGCGATAGGCGCTTGTTTCACCTGGCACGATTATCGCGCGCCTATCTCTGCGGTTCGACATTTGATATTCGTAGTTTTGTTGGGTTGCGGGGGATACCATCTTTAGATTGCCTGCGGTCGGTCGATTTTTTGCCAGGTTTGAATTCCGGCAAATTCTGCATTTGCTGATTTTTTTTTGTGAAGAAATTTCATGTGCATAGCGTTCCGATGCTTCAAGCTGATCTTTGACCGTTGATTTTTTCAAATCTTTTAAAAACAAGGCACTACAGCACCTCATATTTTTCTTGGCACTACCGGAGCTATTTGGGTCCATTGTGCTTCAAGTGACTTCGCGAATTGTCGGCGGCAGGGCTACGCCGACTGCCTGAAAAATTTTTCCGCAATTCCCGCGGCACTCGGTTCGAATGGCAAAGCGTTTGTCACCTTCCTGGATGGTTACCGTTTGCAAGGCTTCGAGGTCTTGTTTGATGTCTGACCACTCAAATATGTGACCGGCCTGGTTTAGGCGTCGCTCTAGTTCCTTGCGCAGCACCAGGCCAAGGAAGCTACAGAACTTATGGCCAGCCGGATAGCTTCATTGCATCGTTATGCATGGTTGGCATCTCCGGATAAATCGCCATGCTTTGGCAGCACAACAAACCATGAAAATCAACTAATTACATTGAAAATACTGCGTAATTCGATTTTCGGATAAAATGTCGTGGGTCCCGGCCTAAATGTCATGGGTACTTCTTCGTGACTTTATGTAAGTATGCCGATTATCTATGGGTTTCTCTCTCCTTTTTGACTTCTGCCACCAGGTGCGTTATAGCATAACCATGACTACCGATAATGAGGTGAGCAGATGAGATTAGCCATTATTGCCGTCGGCATTGCAGCTCTGCTTCTTTTCCCTGTTTCCGGTGCTTCTACATCGTACGCCGCTCCGCCCCGTCTTTCTCTGCCGCTTACCTGTCAACCTCTTGAAAGCTGTTTTATTCAGAATTATGTGGATGTCGACCCGACCCCATCGGTACATGACTATACCTGTCATGGGGCCAGCTACGATGGTCACAAGGGGGTTGATTTTCGTATCCTCTCAATCGCAGAAATGAAGAAAGGCGTACCCGTGCTTTCCGCCGCTCCGGGCAGGGTGAAGGCAGTCCGCGACGGCATGACCGACAGGCTGATAATTTCCGCAGATAATCGCGCCGCAGTTCTGCATCGCGAATGCGGCAACGGTCTGCTTGTCATGCATGATGACGGCTGGCAAACCCAGTACTGCCACATGCGGAAAGGAACCCTGCGGGTAAAGCCCGGCGAAATCATTCAACGCGGTCAAATCCTTGGTCTGATCGGGCTTTCCGGGGACACGGCGTTCCCTCATATTCACCTTGCCGTCCGGCACAGGGGGCGGGTGATTGACCCTTTTACCGGACTTGCACCAGGGGAAAAGGCATGCGGTCAAACCGGTGTTTCTCTCTGGCAACCTTCTATCCTCAAAACCTTCCCTTATGCATCCGGACAGCCCTTTGTTTTCGGCTTTGCCGACCGTCGGGTTAACGAGGCGGATTTGATGCAATGGGGCAGACTGCCTCCGCCCTCTTCACGCCTGGCTCAGGCCCTGGTTTTTTATGGCATGGTTTTGAACCTGGAAAAGGGCGATCAACTGCGCATTGTCCTGACCGGGCCTGACGGTAGGCTTGTCCGGCGGAAAACACACCCTTTCAATCGGCATAAGGCCTCCTACCTGTTCTTTGCCGGTAAAAAAAGGAAAAACAATCCCTGGCCCGCAGGGACCTACCAGGGTTCTTTCAGCCTGCTGCGCGGCAACAGTATTATTTGGACAAAATTGAAAAAACTTGTGCTTACCAATAAATAGAGTGGAAACTCTTGTCCGGACCCGGTGATAACGAAATGATTTATCCCGTTGATGTTCATGTGCTGCTTGTACCGACGACCAATAAAAAATGGTGGCAGCAATGCAGAGACTCCCTGAAAGATGAACCGGTCAATCTTCATGTCGTCAATGGAATTGTCGGTCATATCGGGCAGGGGCGGGCCCGGGGGGTTGCCCGGGGTTCCGCTCCATATGTCAGCCGTGTTGACCCGGATGATCTGGTTGTGCCCGGTGCATTTGAAGCCTGCATTAACGCTCTTGATCAGAATCCCCGGGCATGCGGCGCATATACGGATGAGTTTATTATTGATCAGCACGGGCAGATACTCAAACCAGGCATCTGGTCCGGCATTGAATGGAATCCTCTTTTACAGCTGGAGCCGAAATATCTCCATAATATCTATGTGATGCGACGTTGTTTTGTAGAGAGACATCTACTTGAGCTGGGGCGTTGGCCCAATATGGCTGAATTTGTCTTGAAGGGATTGTTGACCAACCACGGCCCTTGGATCCATGTCAATCGTTTTGGCTACAAATGGCGCATGACTAACAATCCCGCCCATAAACACCAGTCTGTTATGAATGTCTATGCCGCCAGATGGCGGATTATCCCTTCCCTGCAGCAGGCAGCTACCAAATATCAGGCAACCATCAGAACAGATGGCAAGAAGCTGCCCGGGTGATTCCCCGTAAAATTCTCTTCCCGTTACCCGGCATATTTCACAGAAATCGGCTCATAAGGCATAACAATGCCGATACCACCTATGATTTTGACGGCCAGGTCTCGCCGGCCATATTTCAGACATCAAATCATGTTTTTCGAGTTAGGGTTTTTGATTATAAAAAATTATATTATTTCAATTGGTTATCTGCAAGATGCAAACTTGAGCCCGGGGAACGGAAATTTGCTTTAAAGCCTTTAATTACAGCATGTTATCCGAAAATTGATTTCTTCGTCTCCGAAAAAACCTTTCCATGTCAAAGATACATTGTGGGACTGCTGTCAGGGTGGATGGGGCAGGGGCTTGCCAAGAAATATCACTCCAGGGCCGGAGCGGATAATCCGGTTTTTTTCCGGATGTCTGGCAATATCTTGAAGAAGCTGAAGGAATTATTGAGACTGGCGAGGGTAAGGCGCTCATGCTGGGACATTTTAGCCGCGAAGATCAGTTTCAAGACTGCTATCGCTGGGTACAGAAT
>JALSNT010000458.1 GCA_026986885.1 Desulfobulbaceae bacterium | reverse complement strand
TCGCAGACAGGAAAATGCCCTTGTATCAAGATAGTAGTTGTCCTCATTGTTGTCAGGAGGTCGGGTAATATAGCGGCGAACAAAAACAATGTCCGTGTGTTGCACAAGATGTTGTCCGGCGGCCCGCAGCAGGGAATCCTTGCCCGTGCCGCTGGCGCCGACCAGCAGGACTATCATCAAATCTCTCCGTTTATGCACACAGGCAGCCCTGCGAGGAGTAGACGATTTCACCCGCCTTGAAGGTGGTCACCACCCTGGGGATGTCCCGGTCATCAACCACAATCAGATCGGCAAGCATGTTTTCTGCGATTTCCCCACGATCCGTCAAGCCGGCGATGCGGGCCGGAGTGGAGCTGACCATGGCCAGGCTGTCGCCAAAATCCATCTGCATATCCTCCCTCAGGACAAAGGCAGCCTGCAGCAGGGAACTGGGATGGTAATCGGAACAGAGATAATCACAGTACCCTGCCCTGATCAGATCCCGGGCCGAAATGTTGCCGCCCTGGCTTTTACCGCGCACCACATTGGGCGCGCCCATGCCGGTGCTTATTCCCTGCTCCCGGGCATAGGCGGCAGTGACCGTGTTGAGGGGAAATTCAGAAATAGTGATTCCCCATTCCCGGTTCAGGTCAATCTTGTCCGGATCGTCGTCATCGTGGGAGAGAAGTACCAGATTGTATTGCCGGCCCAGGTCAAGCAGCTCTGTGATTCGTTTACAGGCCTCCTCCCTGTCGGCCTGTTTGTCTCGGATGATGGCATCGGCCTGTTCTTCGTTCAGATCATAGACCGGCAGGTGGAATCGTTTCCAGGATTCAATGGATTTAAACTGTCCCCGGCCGGGCGTGTGATCCATGATGGAAAACAGGCGCATCTTGTCTTCATCCATAAGGGCGCGGATAATCGGAATTGAAGAGAATGAAGTGATTTCATAACGGACATGAATCAGGTTGTCCACTGTCAGATCTGTCCGGTTAATCCGGTGAATTTCCCGGATGATGGAATCTGCCATTCTGGTCCCCCGGCTGGAGACGATGGCCTCGTCATTAAAGGCAATGGCATGGAACATGGTGGTTATACCGCTCATGGCCAGCTTTTTATCCAGCTCGATCAGGCTGCTTTTTACCGGAAAGGTGGCGCCGGGCCGTGGCTCGATCTCTTTTTCCACCGCATCGGAATGCAGATCCACCAGTCCGGGCAGGATAAGCATGCCGCCCAGGTCCACCGCCTCGCTACGGCTGTGGTAGGGGGCAATCTCCAGGATCAAGCCGCCTCCGAGTACCAGATCGGCCGGTACGATCTGCCCCGCCACCAGGATCCTTTGGGAGCGAATAACTTTTTCCTGCATCAGTTTCTCCAGATAAGGGAATATTCTTCATCGGCCACTTTGACCATCCGTTCCCGATCGTGGAATATGGCGATCATGGCAATTCCCTGCTCTTTTAATTTATCCAACAGCGCCAGCACCCGCTCGGCGGATTCTTCATCTAATGAGGCCGTCGGCTCGTCAAGCAGCAGTAGTTCTTTGGGAGAAATGACCCCGCGGGCAATGTTGACCCGTTGCTGTTCACCCCCGGAAAAGGTCAACGGGGAGACAAAAAACAGCTCTTCCCGTATACCCAGCAACTGTAACAAATTTGCTGCCCGCTCATGGGCGGCCTCCTGTTTGACCCCGGCTTCCATCAGGGGCTGGGCCACCACGTCCAGGGCCGATACCCTGGGCAGTATTTTGAGGAACTGGGTGACAAAACTTATGCTTTTGCGACGATGCTGCAACATCTCCGAGGCACTGCAGTCGGCCAGATTAACCACATCTTTTCCGTTGTACAGGCGTATGCTGCCACGGCTTGGGGTATAGGTGCGGTAAATGCTTTTCATTACCGATGATTTGCCGGAACCACTGGGGCCGGTCAGGGCCAGCAGTTGGCCGGGATATACGCAAAAGTTAACCTCACTGTAGCCGCAGATTTTACGCCCATCCCGGTTGTGGAGGATAAACGTCTTGGCGAGGTTGTCCACGGCAAGCCGGGGCATGCGGGTTGTATCGGTCGGGGTCATGTGCTTATCAGAGGATTGAGGAAACCAGCAGTTGTGTATACTCATGCTGCGGGTCCTCCAGGATCTGGTCGGTGAGACCGTATTCAACAATGGAACCATTGCGCATGACCACGGTGATATCGGTGAGGTGGTTGATAACGCCGCGATCATGGGA
>JALSNT010000457.1 GCA_026986885.1 Desulfobulbaceae bacterium | reverse complement strand
ATCGTTTTTCATGCCTGAATTCCAGGAAAAAGCTTACCTCCGGCAGCGGGAGGATATCGCCCCGGGTATTACCCGTCTGACCCTGCATGCGCCGGAGATCGCCGGTGCCGCCCATCCCGGGCAGTTCGTCATGGTGCAGGTAAATGGAGGAATGGACCCTCTGTTGCGTAGACCTTTTTCCATCCATCAGGTAACCGCCGCCGGTAATATTCAACTTCTTTTTAAAGTGGTCGGCAGGGGAACAACCAGCTTGGCCCGGTTGCAGCCGGGAGATTTTATTGATTGCATAGGACCCCTTGGCCGTGGATTTTCCCTTGAACGCAGGGGGCGACTATGTTTGATCGGCGGCGGCATGGGCATTGCCCCGCTCTATTTTCTGGCCAAACGACTCCTGCAGAACGGAGTAACGGCCCAACGCGATTATGTGCTTATAGGCGCCCGCAATAAAAATGAGCTGGCCCGGTTTGCCGATGAATTTTTTGATCTTGGCTATATGGTAAAGACGGCCACGGATGACGGCTCCATGGGCCTTCATGGTTTTGTACCGGAATTATTGGATTTGGTGTTGCCCCAGATGGAGAGAATATATACCTGCGGCCCGTTTGCGATGATGAGGACCTGTGCCGACAAGGCCAGGGAAGCCGGGGTCTCATGCCAGGTATCACTGGAAACGCATATGGCCTGCGGTCTGGGCGCATGTCTTGGCTGCGCTGTTGTCGGTGCGGGTGGCGGATATCTGCATGTCTGCCGTCAAGGACCGGTCTTTGATGCCGGAGAGGTCGCATGGACAGTGTAAAAGACAGTGATATTGACCTGCGAGTCAGCCTGGGAAGGTTGTCTCTTCGTAATCCTGTCATGACCGCTTCGGGTACCTTTGGCTATGCCCGGGAATTTGCTCAGCTTGTTAACCTGCACCGGCTTGGCGCTGTGGTGGTTAAAGGAATCTCCCTGAGGCCGCGACCCGGTAATCCGCCGCCACGGGTTGTGGAGACGGCCTGCGGCATGCTCAATGCCATTGGTCTTGAAAACGTCGGCCTGCAGGGATTTCTTGCCGGAAAAATGGAATTTCTCCGGGGAATCAACAGCCGGATTATTGTCAATATCCTGGGCGATTCGGTTGAGGAGTACGGTCTTCTTGCCGAAAAACTGACCGGCGTCGGCGGCATTGATGCCCTTGAGGTAAATATTTCCTGTCCTAATGTGAAAAAAGGCGGAGTGGCGTTTGGCACCGATCCGGTGATGGCGGCGGAGGTAACCCGGACTGTCTGCGCCCGCACTGATCTGCCGGTGATCGTTAAACTCTCTCCCAATGTTACTGATATTGCCGTCATGGCCCGGGCTGTCGAGGATGGCGGGGCCGATGCCGTTTCTCTGATAAATACCCTTATCGGTATGGCTGTGGATATAAACCGTCGTCGACCGAGACTGGCCAATATCATCGGCGGCCTGTCCGGCCCGGCTGTCAAACCAGTCGCCCTGCGTATGGTCTGGCAGACCGCCAGGGCGGTCTCAATACCTGTTATCGGTATCGGTGGGATTGCAACGGCTGAGGATGCGCTGGAATTTCTCATTGCCGGGGCTTCTGCGATTCAGGTGGGAACGGCAAATTTTTATCAGCCCGGGACCTCCGAGTCGATTATTGACGGACTGGTGGATTATCTTGTGAGTCAGGGGGAAAGTTCAATTCACTCCATTGTCGGTACCCTGCAGACGGAGAGCTGCCAATCATGAACCAGGGGAAGATCTGTGTGTCGGTGGGCGCTCCTGATGTGGAATCGCTTGTCCGGATGATTCAGCCTGACAAACAGCTGATTGATGTGGCGGAAGTGCGGCTTGATGCCATGGACCGACCGGAGGTGGAACACTGCATGCAGCGTATCAATCTGCCGCTGTTATTCACCAATCGTCCCGCCTGGGAGGGAGGTGCCTTCAGCGGGGAAGAAAAAAAACGGTTGCAACCCTTGCTGCAGGCCGTGCGACTGCAGGCAGCGTATGTAGATCTTGAACTTCGAGCTGACAGGTCCATGCGGCAACGGCTGCTTGCTGAAAAACAGAATTCTGCAACCCGCCTGATTCTGTCATGGCATGATTTCAGCAAGACCCCGTCCGCTGGAGAACTGGCCGCCCTGGTTTTGGAGATGCAGGCTGCCGACGCTGATATCGGCAAACTCGTTACCACTGCCCACTGTGCAGGTGATGTCCAACGGGTACTGGCTCTTTTGCAGCAGGCCGGTGAAATGGATTTTCCTTTAATTGCATTCTGTATGGGGCAGGCAGGGAAAATCAGTCGTTTTGCCACTGTTTTTCTTGGCGGCTATATGACCTATGTGGCACCGTCTGCAGGTGCGGTCACGGCGTCGGGTCAGTTTGCCGCAGATCATTTTTATCAACTTTATACCATGTTTACCGATGAACATTGATGGAACAACCCTTCTCTTCGGCATAATCGGGCATCCGGTTGCCCATTCCCTGAGCCCGGTCATGCACAATGCGGCCCTTGCGGCCATGGGAATAAACGGTGTCTATCTGCCCATGGATACAGTTGATCCTGCGGCAGCGGTTGCCGGTCTGCGTACCCTTGGTTTTACCGGTGTATCCGTCACCGTTCCGCATAAGGTGGCGGTGATGAAAGAGCTGGACGAAATTGATCCGGTGGCCCGCAGGATAGGTGCTGTCAACACCCTGTTGTTCAGAAAAAAACCAGGGGAAGACGGGACAACTGTGCGTGGTTTTAATACGGACTGGCTTGGATCCAATCTGGCCCTTGCCGACAAAATTACCCTTACCGGCAGCCGGGTACTGGTCATCGGGGCAGGTGGGGCGGCCAAGGGAGTCTGTTTTGGTCTGGTGGAAGCCGGAGCCGAGGTTATTGTCACCAATCGGACAGAAGAAAAGGGACGGCAACTTGCCGACTGGCTTGGCTGTGACTTTGTTACCAGGGATCAACTTGGTGATATCCGTGCCGACGCTCTGGTCAACGCGACCTCGGTGGGCATGGAGCCGGACGGCAACGGCATTGCCATGGATGCCGATTTACTCCCTCATTTTTCCGTGGTTATGGATATCGTTTATGCCCCGTTGCGTACCCGTCTTCTTCGTGAGGCGGAAAAGGCAGGTTGCCGGACAATCGACGGCCTGGCCATGCTGCTCTATCAGGCGGCCGTACAGGTGAAAATATGGACGGAAAAAACCCCCTCCCTGGAGATCATGCGCCGGGCCCTTGAGGATGAGTTGACAAAGAGAAAAAAATAGCGATGAAAGAGATTGTCCCGGTAGAAAAAATTGATACGACTATCAGGGTCCCCGGCTCAAAAAGTTTGACCCAGCGGGCTTTGATTGCTGCAGCCCTTGCCAAAGGTGATTCTGTTTTGACAGGGCCGCTTGCCAGTGAAGATACGGCCTATACCATGGCTGCCCTGCGTGCCATGGGGATTCAGATTAACGATGATGATCCCGTTTGCTGGCAGGTCCAGGGGGCCGACGGACACATTCTGCCCCCTGACGGGGAGATTTATTTAGGTAATAACGGCACGGCCACCCGTTTCCTTACCTCGGTTGCGGCCCTTGGCCGGGGAAATTTTCATATAGTCGGCAGTGAGCGTATGGCCGGTCGGCCCATTGGCCCGCTGATGGCGGCCCTGCAGGGCTGGGGAGTTGATATCAAAAGTGATGCGGAAAACGGTTGTCCGCCGCTTACCATCAGGGCCCATGGGCTGACCGGTGGTAAAACCATCCTGCCGGAAGGAAAATCAAGCCAGTATCTCTCTTCCCTGTTACTGGTTGCACCCTATGCCGCAAAAGATTCCGAACTTGAGGTACGGGGTGAGGTCTATTCCAAACCCTATGTGGAGATGACCCTGAGGGTTATGAACAGTTTCGGAGCTCAGGCTGAGGCCACTCCCATGCTTAATTTTTTCCGTATTCCCCGAACCGGCTATCAGGGCAGGGAATATGCCATTGAGGGAGATGCGTCGGGAGCGTCCTATTTCTGGGCGGCGGCAGCGATTACCGGTGGTCGGGTTACCGTGGCCAATGTGCCCGTACCCTCCCTGCAGGGTGATGCCCAGCTGGTGCCGCTGCTGGCAAGGATGGGTTGTAATGTCATGCGCAGTAAAGAGGGCGGTTTGACGGTGCGAGGCCCGAAACAGCTTAGGGCAATAGAGGTTGATATGGGGGATATGCCGGATGTGGCCCCGACCTTGGCCGTTGTTGCCGCCTTTGCCGAAGGGACGACGGTGATCAGCAATATTGCCCATCTCAGGATCAAGGAGTGTGACCGCCTCTCAGCCATGGTGACCGAGCTTGCTAAAATGGGCGCTGAGGTGGAGGAGCGACGGGATTCCATGCTCATCCACGGCCGGGCCGGAGGGGGCAACTTGCATGGGGCGGAGATTACAACCTATGACGATCACCGGATGGCCATGTGTTTTGCCGTGGCCGGTCTCAAAGTCCCTGGCGTGAAGATCACCGGCGAGGGATGTGTGGCGAAATCATTTCCTGATTTCTGGGACCGTTTTGTTTTACTCGCCAGGTAAATCGCCATGCTGTAGCGGTACAACAGGTAAGCATAGACTCCGAACAATGAAACAGAGATAAGTCAACCGCGGTTATGGACGCCGCAGGCGGCAATTAGACCGTCATCTGACTTACGTCCTCTGTTACGGGTAAGCAAGACCTCCGTCCGTCTCTGTTACGTAAGGAGGTCCTGTTGTTCGGCAGATTTTTTTGTGGGGGATGCAGGGTATCAGTTCACCTTGAGTTTGCCGCCGGTTCCCATTCCATGCGGGCCGGTTGCCTTTTGTGCCTTGTAATGCTTTGTTGCCCGTACCAGATTGTTAAAGGCATCGGTGATGGATGCGGCGATGACCTTGCCTTCCGGGGTCCTGCTGTAGGCGCGTACACCGGTGCCGATGCCGAGCCCCGTTTCAAAAAGACCGGTTAGCCCCCCGATATCCATGGAGTCCGCGCTCCCCTCGGCTACGGCCACCTGAATTCCTGAACGATTATCAACAAGAGTCAGCATGCTTTGGGCATCATTTGTCTTCAGGGAGCTGCCGATCATGGCGCCGACACTGCCGAATAAACCGCCGATTGCGCCACCAATGCCCCTGGTATCGTGGGCGGAAAAGATAAGCGTGGGAGTCACGGTGTAATCTGCGGCAACAAGCTGTCCCTTACCGAAATTACTGTATTTCCTCAATTCGCCTGATCGTTGCAGGCGCCGTTCTCTTTGCAGACTGTTCATGCCTGCGCCCCGTTCCACAACCACAAAACAATTGCTCTGCTGAGAGAGCAGACGCAGGACGGGAACCGTAGACTGGATGCCGTAGCGCCCCAGCCATGAATACCAGTTGGCAGTATGATCTTCGTTGACCGCCAGGGTGCCGATGGGTTCCGTGCATCGTTCAAGCTGGGAATTGACATTGTCGCTGTATTCTCCACCTGCACTGCCGGTGGCGGCTGTTTTTGAACGTTCACTTCCCATGTGTACCTGGCTGCAACCGCTCATCACCAGGATGGCGGCAACGATTATAAGGTGTATTTTTTTCATGGATTATCTCCTAAAAAGAAACAAGATTGGCTGCAATTTATCGGCAATGGCGGCTGCAGCTAATTTTTGCGTCCGCCATTTTAGCAGTCCCTGGAGAAAAAAACAAATAAAGATAAATACGCCGATAATAAAGAAGTACCTTCGTCATAACATCTGTCAAAACCGGAGAACAATGGACCTGTGTTCAGGGTTTAAAGCGGACGATAACGGATTCTTCCGGTGAACATCCCGTGAGTTCGGCGGCGGAGCCGCGATTAACGGCGATTTCCAGGTATCCGGAGGAGTCGATAAGGGCAACGAGTTCACCTGTGGGTTGTTGTCCATATGTACTGGAAATGGCATTAATGGTGTGGCCCCCCATACTGATACTGGAAAATTTTGCCGGTTGAAATTTGCTGAGATGGTGGGTCGTTATGTTTGTTTTTATATTGCCGAAACGATCTATGTGCAGCATGTTTCCGGAGATTTGCCGGTCATCGATAACCGGTGTCGGAATATCAAGCTGCACACAGTCTTTCAGTAATATTGCGGGCCCGACCTTGTCAAGAGGCAGGCCGGCTGCCAGAGCCGCTGCCACCGGGGCCATGATGTCTCTGCCGTGAAAGGTGCCGCTGACTTCTGTCGGGAAAAGGGAACTGTTTTCCACCCGGTGGACGCAGCGTATTTTTTCATCTCGGGCCAGCAGGGTCAGTAAACCGTTATCCGGGGCAATGAAGAAGTGTTTGTCCGCTTCCACTGCCAGTATCCCACGCTGGGTGCCGACCTCGGGATCAACGACAATCAGATGAATGGTCCCTTCCGGAAAATACCGGTAACTGGTACGAATGGTGATGGCTCCGGCAAGAATATCGTGGGGGGCGATGGCATGGGTGAGGTCAATGATACAGGTGGAGATGTTACGTTTGAGAATAGCACCCTTCATCTGGCCGACATAGGGGTCATCCAGGCCGAAATCCGTTGTCAGAGTGATGATATTGGCAAAACTCATATGTATGGTTCCCGGGGCAGGCGAAATGAAAATCGCTCAATTTAAGTTTACGTATTATTCTAACAAAAGATAAAGCAAATGTACAAGAATGGGTTACAAAAATTTTTTCTTGAGCAGAAAAAAATAAAGAAAGCCTGTTTCTTTCATTTCTCCTGCTGCCGCGCCGGCCTTCTTGCCGGTTCCCCAGAAAAGATCCACCCGGCCGGGACCCCGGATGGCTGAGCCTGTGTCCTGGGCCAGTACAAAACGGCTGAAAGAATGCCATTGCACTCCTTTTATTTTCGAAAAAACTGGTTTTCTGCTTGTAAGAAAGGCAAGCCCACCTGCGGGAAAACAGTGCTGGTCAACGGCGATGGAGCGTCCTGCAGTCAGGGGGCGACCGAGATTTCCCTTTGCATCATGGGTGTCGGCCCAGCGGAAGAAGATAAAAGATTTATTTTGATAGAGTATTTCCTTTATTTCCTCCGGATGCTCGGCAAGGTAGGTACGAATGGTCACAATCCCGGCGTCTCTGGATTTTATTTTACCACTTTTAATCATGTATTTTCCAATGCTTGAATATGGGCGGTCATTTTTTGCGGCATAATGGATGCCGCGAAGTGAGCCATCAGGCAGGCGAATGAGACCTGACCCTTGAATGTGGAGGAGGAAGGCATCAAATGGATCTTTTAAATAGACGAGTTCATTACCCCTGGCGTGTCCCTGGGTTTCAATTTCTTTTCTTGTCCAGTAGTTAGTGAAACGATTGCCCTGAAAGCGACCTGCCCGTACTGCATTTGATCCATTACCATGGCGGAGTACCAGGTTTTCCGGAATGGAGTACAGGGGATAAAGGAACGGTGGTGTGCGGACAAGGCTGCCCTGAAAGACGGGTTGATAATAACCGGTAACCAGCATTGTGCCACGGGGCCGGCCTGCACCCCCTGCGGCCTGATAGATATTGAAATAGGTGTTGAGCTCCAGCGACAGTAAATCAGAGGCGGGGTGGCTTGCGGTGAGATGTTTAAAAAATACCAGCGAGGAGATCAGGTCTTTTGTTGACCAGGAAAGCGAGCCGGTGACCGGAACGGTTGCGCCTTTGTGATGTCGTAGATAGAGGAGGCTCTGGTCGATGGCCCTGTCAAGCCGCTGATAGTTGAGATCATCACCAAAGCGGAGGTGCTGCCCTGTTGCCGGTTGCTGAAGAGACGGCGATGCCGGGACGGTCGCAGCCGTACACAATACACAGAACAGGGGAAAAAGAAAGAACCGTAGTCTACCCATGCGACCAGGATCGTTATCGTCTATCGGTCCTTTCGGTAATGGCCTCCGCCAACTCGCTTACCGCCATGGCGTAACGGCTTGAATGATTCCATTCGGTAATGGCCTGAAAGTTTGGATAGGCGGCAATATAGCGAAAGAAATATTTTCCGCCGGGAGGGAGCTCAAGGGCAACGATGGCAAGGGGTTTATTGTGCGGAGAGGGGGGGAGGTCAATTCCCTGTGCTTTCCGAACCACCGACCAGGGGACCCGTCCCTTGCGACCTTTGAGTTTTGCCGCAATCAGTTGTTTATCTTTCAGCGTATAGCCAAGTTCGGCGTAGACGGGAGCGTCGAGGGTCCAGTGAAAATGTTTGAGATAGTTGGCAATGGAGGCCAGGACATCGGGCACGGAATTCCAGACATCCCGTCTGTCGTCACCGTCAAAGCTTACGGCATAGGCACGAAAGGAAGTGGGAATAAACTGGGTCTGGCCAAAAGCACCGGCATAGGAGCCTTTGACGGTTTTCGGATTGACGTTGTTTTCCCTGCAGAGAACCAGAAAGGCGATGAGCTGTTTTCTGAAAAATTTTGATCGTCTCGGATAGGCGGCAAACAGGGTATTGAGTGTCTGCAGGACATTAAATCTTCCCTGGCGGGTTCCGTATCTGCTTTCAATGCCCCAGATGGCAATGACGATTTCCCGGTCAACGCCGATCTCTTTTTCAATGCGGTCAAGCAGTTTTTTATAGCGGCCAAGTTTTTTTCTGCCGGTGGCAATCTTATCTCTTGTGAGAAACAGGGGCGCATATCTGTAATAGGGTCGCGCCTCCCATTGTTTGTCCATCAGTTCAAGGACACGTTTCTTAATGCGCTGCCCTTGAAAAATGGTTTGCAGCTCCCGGTCACTGAAGTGGTACTTCTTTGTTAACTCGTTAAAGAGATCGTGATACTTCTGCTGGTTGAGATTAATCTGTTGCCCGTCTTTAACCAGGTCGGCTGCTTTGGTCTTTTTCCCTGCGGCCGTACCTCGAAGAGGAAGTAATAACAACAGGGCAAGAAGAACAACAGGAAGCGCTGTGATGTTTTTGTGTGCAGATAAATCCGGTGGAGTTAGGGACGGCAGGCGCATGCGAAACATCTCTTAGCTCGAAAATTGACGGGAAAAGGCGGTTAAAAACTGTTGTTTCAAGTCGGCCGGCAGATTATTTACCCCGGCGGCCGCTGCCCGACCGCCACCTGTTGGAAAGGCACGGCAAAGTTTATCCGCTCCCTGCCGGTTGTTCAGCGGGGCGCGGACACTTATGCGCAGGGTGCCGTCATCGTTTGCCAGCAGCAGTGCATGGGCAAGGTCCGGTTGCTGTCGAGCCAGGGTGTTGGAAAAAACTCCGGCCACCCGGCGGGCCCAGGAAGCCGCCGGTAATTCAAAAACCCGACCGCTTGCATCCTGCTGTATCGGTACCGCAACGGCGGCCCTGGCCATGTCATCCTGATAGCCCTGCCGCAGGGTATGCAGTGCTGGTGATTCACGGTGGAAATCAAATGGGCTGACAAACTGCCGAACCTGGAGGAAGAGCTGCGCCGGTGG
>JALSNT010000456.1 GCA_026986885.1 Desulfobulbaceae bacterium | reverse complement strand
GAACATGCAGAAGGCAGCCAGACTGCCGGCACCGGAGCCGCGCCCCGGGCCGACAGGTATCTTTTCTTTTTTTGCCCAGGTGATAAAATCGGCAACAATAAGAAAATAACCGGCAAAGCCCATGGTACGGATGACATCAATTTCCATGTTCAGCCGATCTTTGTATTGCTGCTCAAGCTCAGGGCTTACCTCCTGCAGTTCCCGCAGATGATCCAGGCGGGCGGTCAGTCCCTCCCGGCACCCCCTTTCAAACAGGGTTTCCAGGCTTTCTCCTTCAGGCAATGGAAAAATCGGGAAATGGTGCTCACCAAAGGAAAGTTCAAGGTTGCAGCGCTCGGCAACCTCCAGGGTATTGCTGACGGCTTCCGGACAATAGGAGAAACGTTCGACCATTTCCCGTGGAGATTTAAAATAAAGTTCATCGGTGGAAAAACGAAACCGTTTCGGATCATTGATGGTCTTGCCGGTCTGGATACAGAGCAAAACCTCATGGGCATAGGATTCCTCTCTGCGCAAATAGTGGCAGTCATTGGTTGCCACCAGCTTAATGCCCAGCTCTTTGCCCAGTGCCATCAATCCTTCGTTGGCAATCTTTTGCGCGCTGATACCATTTTCCTGAATCTCAAAATAAAGCCGGTCACCAAATATTTTTTGTAATTCCAGAGCTTTTTGACGGGCCCCGTCCATGTCGTCGTGGGTGATACGCCAGGGAATCTCACCATGCAGGCAGGCGGTAAGGGCGATGAGGCCTTCCTGATGGGCAGCTATTGTTTCCTGATCGATGCGGGGTTTGTAATAAAAACCTTC
The DNA here is from genome assembly GCA_026986885.1 of Desulfobulbaceae bacterium. Next base: position 1,404 of record JALSNT010000456.1, on the reverse strand, counting down.
TATCTGGGCAATGGTGGCCAGTTTCATCAGGTTTTTATAGCCGGTTTCGTTCATCGCCAGCAGGACCATGTGAAAATTATTGCCCGCTGTTTTGTCATGGAGGAGCCTACTTGCCTGGGCCACATAAAATTCGCAGCCGATCAGGGGCTTTATGCCGGCTTTTTTAGCCTTTTCATAAAACATCAGGGCACCGTACATGGCGCCGTGGTCAGTGACGGCTACTGCCGGCATGTCATATTCCAGGCTGCGTTCTATGAGGTCGTCAAGACGGATGGCGCCGTCAAGCATGGAAAACTGGGTGTGGACATGGAGATGAATAAAAGGTGCGGACATGGGTGAACTCGCTTACAGGTTCTGGTTTGAGGGAAGGGGGTGCGGCTCCTTAACATGGATGGCTATCGATTTTTCGTCAGCCCGCGCACGCTTTCCAGCAGGGCCTCACTGAAATCAGCGCCCTTTGTTTTTGCTCCGGTCAGGTCTGCCTTAATCAGATTGGCACCTTTAAGATTGGCACCGGTCAGATTGGCGCCCCGGAGATTGGCGCCCGGAAGGTTGGCATATGAAAGGTCTGCCCCGGCAAGGTTTGCCCCTTCCAGATCGGCCCGGCGCAGGTTTGCCATCCGTAAGAGTGCGCCGCTGAGATTGGCACCGGCTAATTGGGCACCGACAAGATCGGCTTTTTTCAAATTTGTCTGGGCCAGATTGCATCCAGGGCAGTCCCTGGCCATCCATTTAACCGTTGACCGGATATTTTTTTCCCCGGTATTGGTGGGATAGACGACTTCTTCGGTAATGGATTTACTGAATTGATCGTCATCCTCCTGCTTTTGCGCAGTTTCATGGACAACGCTCCCCCGTTTGCGGATTGATCTGTTTTGTGAACGTACCGAGTGGCGATAACTTTTCTTTTTCTTTTTTACTGTAAAATAGAGGTGTTTTGTATCACCGGCAAATTGTACGCCACTGTACTTGAGGACACCGTTACCGGTGGCGAGATAATACCTGCTGCCGGATTGCAGCACCTGATAGCAGAGCAGATCACCGTACCACCAGTTATTCATCCGCATGCAGAGCTCGGCATCTTCACTGACATCCCAGCGACCGTAATCCTTATTGTTATAAATATCTCTGCCGAAAATTCTGCCGGAGTGATCAAAAAAGAGATAGGTATCTTCATCAAAGGAGTGGAGAAACAGCGTGTTGCCATCAACAAGCTTGAGAACGGAATCCGGTTGCATTGGCCGGGCCGCTGCCTTTTGTTCCAGTTTATTGACATTGGTGGGGCCGCAGCCGCTGATAAGAACAAGCCAGACAAGAGTGCACAACAGGAAGAAATATTTCATGGGATGACCTTGGCGGTTGAATAATACCTGATTTGAGCGTTTCATACCCCCTTATACAACG
>JALSNT010000455.1 GCA_026986885.1 Desulfobulbaceae bacterium | reverse complement strand
GGTATTGTTATCGCCGGTTTTTTTAGTGATTTAAGCAGATTTGACAGACCTTTTTTTATGGATGTCAAGAAAAAGGGGTTCCCGAAAACCGTTATTGCTGCAAATAAGCTCCCTGCCGGCAAAAAAGAAAACAGTGCCGTAATTTCAGTCGGTGGCCAGACTATTTTTGATCATGGCATTGCTCTTCCCGACAATGGCGGTGAGGTACACATCGGCGTCTATGTATCGGAAATTGATCAGGCCATTCGTAACGTTCTCCTGTCTCCATTGACCCTTTCATTGGTTGGTGGTGTACTTTTTGTCGGCTTTATAATCTTTCTCCTGTTGAGCAGGGCGATTACAAAACCCACGCAGGAATTGACGGATATGGCCAACCGAATCAGTCTTGGCGAAATGGATCTGGTCATCACCCCGCGAGGCCCCCGTGAATTGCGTGAACTGGCCGTTGCCTTTGAACGAATGCGCTATTCCGTTAAGGCGGCCCTGGATCGGCTGAAAAAAAATTAGGGGGAAAAATGAAGCGCACTGGTTTTATTGTTTTTCTTGCTTGCTGTTGTCTGTTAAGCGAAGGTTTATCCTGCTGCCTTGGTGCTGAATATCAGCTCTCCATGCTGCCTCGCTATTCAACAGAAGAGATTTACAAAAGAATAACTCCCCTGGTTGAATACCTGAACAAGGCAACCGGATTGTCGATCAAGCCCACAATGACCAGCACCTTTGATCAATATACCAAGGCATTACTTGGTGGTAAAATTGCCATTGGCTTTGAAAACCCCTATATCTATGTCCTCGCATCCAGGAATCATGAAGCCGTGGCCATGGCTGTAAAGGGAAAGGATGGAGATAAATTCCGGGGAATTATTATTACTGCCGCAAACAGCCCTCTTCATTCACTGGCTGATTTAAAAGGGAAAAAAATCGCCATTGTCGGCTATACAAGTGCCGGCGGCTATCTCTCCCAGAAGCTCTCCCTGCTGCAAAAAGGTATTGACGTCACCACGGACTGTCATATTGAGGCAGCCCCGGAAAATAAGCAGGAAAATGTCGTTTTTTCCGTGTTTACCGGAGATGTTGACGCAGGTTTTATTCGCGAATCAGCCTTGCATAAAGTGGATCAATTTGTTCCTCCGGGGTCTATCAAGGTACTGGCCCATACCCAGTGGTTGCCCAACTGGGCGTTATCCATAAGCCGCCTCATGGCACCGGCCGACAGGGAAAAAATAATCAAGGCCATCAGAAATATTCCCCAGGAAAGCCCGGTACTAAGAGCATTGCGAATCAAGGCCTTTAAACCGGCAAAAGATAGTGATTACAACCTGGTGCGCAAGGCGGCCGGACTCATTTCCCCGACCACGGATAAGCCGGCAAATTGAAAATGACATAAAAATAGTTTCTTACCACCATTGCTCGGAAAATTGTATTTTATCCGCTGTCGATACGCTCAAGCAGAACTACAATTCCGGAAAAATCCGTGTGAATCCTGTTCATCCGTGGTGTTCATATTGGGGCGGGAAATATGGCAAATATTAATTTTTCGATGTTGCCGAGGTTCGATGGTGAGCATATAAAAATAAGTATCCCATAAGACCTGTAGACTTTTTAATTTAACTTATCATTTTTTGTAAATTGACACCAGATGTCAACTACTTACCCGTACAGATTTAACAATGAAAAAAATAGCTATTCTTTTAATATTTCTTGGTTTCTTCTGCAGTTCCCCCGCCATTGGTCAAGAGTATAAGCTCTCCATTTTACCCCGTTATTTCCCGGAAAAATTAACCTCCATGATGACACCCCTTGCCCGTTATCTTAGCAAGGAGACCGGCTTTAACGTGCAACCGGTGTTAACCGATAACTTTGCAGATTATGAAGCCGAAATCAACAAGGGAGAGATTGTCATCGGTTATGAGAATCCTCTGGTGTATATCAATATTTCAAAAAACCATGAAGTTGTGGCCAGGGCGGTTAAGGGAAAAGGGGGTGATAAATTTCGGGGTATCATCATTACCCGGCCGGATTCAGGTATCAATACCATTTCCGCCCTGAAAGGAAAAAATATTATGATCGTCGGCAAGACATCGGCCGGCGGCTATCTTTCTCAAAAATTGACATTAAAGAAACACGGCATTGATGTCGACCATGACTGCCGGCTCAGTGTAGCGGCCGATAACAGGCAGGAAAATGTTATTATTTCCGTCAGCATCGGGGATGT
>JALSNT010000454.1 GCA_026986885.1 Desulfobulbaceae bacterium | reverse complement strand
GCCGCAGCCGAAGCCTCCGGCCTGCTCGCCGCCATGCAGCCCGACACCGATACCTTTTCCTCCTGCCGGGCCACCAGGCACCTCTTTACCTGCCTGGCTGCAAAATAGCCGTACCCTTATAAGCGCCGGAGTATCCGATTCTCCTAAGAGAATAAATACTTCACGGGTACTTAACCCTTGTATTGAGGGTTTCACATCTTCATTGTCACAAGGAGACCTGTATAATGTTCCCCACATTTTCAGACAGACTTGTTTATTTAATTCTGCTGCTTACCATAATCTCGGCACTCTTTTTTCCACCGGTCGCCGGAGCAGGTGATATCCAGCCAATCACACCTTCCTTTCATATTCCACAAGGACTCCAACAAACCAACCCGACCCACAATATTCAGCTGCTGCCCGACTTAGCCATCACTCCACGCTCGTTGCAGGTATCTCCCCAGGCAGTCACTGTCGGCGATCAGGTCACCATCAGCGCCATGGTGGAAAACAGGGGTAAAAAGTCGCTGACCAATGTCCGGGTTCGTTTTACCTGCGGCAAAGACAACCACGACAGTATCATCAACCTGCGGGCCGGTGAAAAAAAGCAAATCAGTTATACTCTGCAGACAAACGGCCCGGCAGGAAACAACAAAATCACTATCGAGGTAAACCCATCCCCCCGTAAGTTTAAAGAAAGAAATTACAGGAACAATCTTATCATCGCCCGTATCAAGGTCAAGCCAAGGGCAAAATTCCCCGCCCTGACCGGGGTTCAACCCAACCGGCTGCAGGCAGGAAAAAAATATACCCTGCGCTTAACCGGCCGCGATCTCAACAGCGCCATGACTCTTGACTTTGGCAGGGATATCCAAACCAGGGGCAAAATCACCTCCACGGTGACCGGTTCCGGTCGTTTCTACATGATAGGCATCCTGGTAGCGCCAAACGCACAGAGCGGGAAACGCAGCATAACTCTTACTTACAAAGGTCGCCGACAAGTACAGCGGCCCACGGTAACCATTCAAGGACGACCCAAAAAAATTACTTTGCAGATAACCCCCTCTTCCCTGATACAGGGAAAATCATATTCCCTGGATATCAGAGGAAATGCATTTACCAAAGATATGGTCATTTTATTTGACGACGGCATCTCAGTCACGGGCAAGGTACAGACACAGGGCACAACCCGCGCCAGGGTCGCGGTGAAGGTCTCGGCAACAGCACGGCCAGGGCAGCATACAATCACCCTGCAGACCCGACGCAGCAACTCTTCCGTGACAACTATGGACATGCCGGTACGCCGCATCCGGGGAACAGTGGAGGTGGTCAAAAAAAGCACACCTCAGCCCTACAGGGAAACACCCGGCCTCGCACCCGCCGCACCCGTCAGTGTCCGAAAAATCACGCCCTCACCACTTATTTTGGGTCGGGAATACATGCTCAACATCCAGGGAAGCAACTTTCCCGAAAACATCGAAGTAACCTTTGACAGGGGAATGCAGGCCAAGGGAAAGGCTCGGGTCATCAACCCAGGCAAGGCCATTATCCGGGTACTGGTTGCCCCTAATGCCCGTATCGGCAGGCACGCGGTATTTGTCCAAAAGAAACAAGACGAGGTCACCCGGCTGACAGATATGCCTGCGCCGGCGGCAAAAGGGTTTGTTCAAGTCAAAGATGCACCCTTTGCTCCACCTGTTCTTACCCTGCCGCAACCGATTCTGCACCAATCGCCCCGCATGACCTCCATGATTCCCAACCGCTGGGTCGCCGGCAAACGATACCGGGTGACTGTTTTCGGCAAAAAACTCGCCGCTGTCACCGCCATTTCCTTTGGCCGGGATATTCACATTGACGATCTGGAACACCAGGGAAACAGCAAGCTCAACTTTACCGTCCTGGTTGATGATGATATCCGCCCCTCGGTACGCATCGGCCGGATCAGCAGTGATTCCCGGCAGGGAAAAACCGCGCTCCGGGCCTGGATCATGTCGCCGCCAAAGCCGGCCAAGTTTCCGCCCCTGCGCTGGAGCCATGAACAACAGATGGACATCCGCAAGGGAGCCATCTTCCTTGAAGATCCTGTCTGGCATTACAGTGGAGATGTTGCCAACCAGGATCATCCGGTTCCCGTACTCAACGATGCCACCGTCTTTAACTGGCGGGAACAGACGCCGGGCCTAGCCGACCGTTTTGAAATCCGCTTTCTGACGCCCGGGGGAAAGCTGATCTATAAAAAAATAATAGCGGCAGGCATGTATGCCGCCTACACCACCTCCTATAAACCGGACAGTGGTGAGCTGATGCAGCTCTTCAAGGCAATGGACAAGGCTCTCCCCGCTGGCAGTAAGGTACGCGGCAGACACGGTCTGAACCACAAAGCCGTAACCCAAGCCGTCCCGGCCGGTATGCCGGCCAAGCAGGAACTTCCCCGTTCCATGATGGACGGCCCGGGTATTGAAGGTCTTCCAGGCAGCGCATCCGCAGGACACGGTCCCGGAGCGTTGACGCTTGCCGAGCCGAATTTTGCCCCATCGCCGGAAGTACAAAAGGAACGGCTTTCTTTGCGGGAGCAATATTTCAAGAATCACGGAGACGAGATCAACATTCTCTGGCAGGTGGTGGGATATAAAAAATTTGTTGTCTCTTCGCAAAAGAAATCTTCCTCGAAAAAAATTATGCCCGGCAATATCTCTGGACAAGCCTTTGGCGCTTCAGCGCCGAAATTTGTTATTGCCACCGACAAAAAACAGGCCGGTGAAGATGTAGAAATAGAAATTTCCGAACAATGGCCCCTGCGCCTGCCGGATAATCTGCCGGGCGGGGTCGGTTGCGATGAAAAAAACCGGGTCAGCCTGACTGTTGATTTCCGGCGGCCCGATGGCGCTGAACATAAGGTACCGAAAATAAAAAAAGATAAAAAAAATAGTGGACAGGACCACAATATTTATGTCGGTGACACGGTGCTGCTTTCCGGATCAGGAATATCTATTACCAGCTCCCCCTGGGCGGTTTCCGCAAAAACAGACTATCAGAAGAAATCCGGACAGATAACCGACGCCGGCTATTCATTCAACAATGTCATCCTCGACTGGGGCGATGGCACCTGGCAGTCGTTACAGACCGAGGCCGTGCCGTCGGCAGACAACAAGCATACTGATCTGCCCGGCTGGCAGACAACCGATGCCATGAATTTTCATACCGAGCATGTCTATACCGATTCGGGCAAATTTCCCATCCGTATCTTTGTGGTCCCCCAGGACCAGATGAACCAGGTGGACTCTATTGTCAAGTTTCATCGCTATATACCACCCAACCAGGCAACCAGTGCAGGAACCGGCAAAGAAAAAAATACGGAAAAGAGTGTACAGGACCTGGTAAGTACGCCATCTCCGACAGGCTCCGGAGCCATGGCCGAGATGGAGATGCCCGGCTCCCGGATTTTCATGCTTTACTGCAATCCGCTGCCCATCACCATTATCCAGGACACCGATGCCACCGGCCCGCTTCATCTTGCCTCGGTGGAAATCACCTCGTTCTCCTCAGATGACAACACCCCCGTCAATACAGGAAAATTCACCCCGGCAAACGGGTACGGAATACAAAAAAAACGGGGAAAAAAGCAGCAGACACAACATAAAAACCTCTCTGCTGGCGTGGCGACCGGGCCGATTTCCCTGAGCGCTTCCGACCAGAAAACCGGCAAGGCCGCGATTACCAGCTTTGGCGAGGACACCAGGGTCTCTACCTGCGAGGGCGGCCTGTGGGCCAGGGGCAAATTGCACTATTACGGCCAGGGCTATGCCAGAGTACAGTGGCTGGTGGACGGTGTGGTTGTGAAAAGCCGCGATATGAAAATAGGACCGTCCAAATTGCGTGCCGGCCTGCAAAGTTCGGACAAATCCACCTGGGGCGACCCCCTGCTTTCGGATGTCCGCCTTGACTCACCGCGTCTGCCGGTCAAGGATGTCGGCATGCACCGGATGACTATTACGGTTTCGGTGATCCCGGACCCCACCTGGTCCATGGTCAATAGTGTGGCCTTCAGGAAATCACTGGCCTCGTTACAATCGGCTGGAAAAACATCCGCCGGCACACAACAGAAAACACTGGTCCCCATGGGCGGCAGGGGATTGCGTCCCTCCTTGCTGCCAAATACCACCGCACAGGGTACCATCAGAAAATCATGGCGCAACGGTTCCGAAACCATATTGGATAACCTGCGCAAGGTCACCCGTAACATCGGTTTCAAGCCCGGCCGCAACATGTTTCTGCCGCCCTATTCGGTGATTGCACCGGAGAAAAAATACCTGGTCAGTAAAAGCACCGGGGATATACCCTGCCGATTTCTCTTTCCCACCAGGGAGGGCACATTTGAGGTCATCAGCCTCAAACAGCTCAAAAAACAAAGCAACAGCTACAGTGGAAGCGGCAAGTTTATATTCAAGCTGCCGGATGGCCCCCACTCGGTGTCCGAGCATTATGCCCCCATCACCTTCGATGGATGGCAGGCGCCGGACGGTGAAGAGATCAGCTCCGGTAAACTGACCCAAACCCTGAACGAGGAACTCCCCCAACTGCCGGGCATGCGAGGTACCCTGACCGGGCTTTCAGGGACGGCCGGCGATCATGTCAACGCAATCATGGATATGATGGTGAGCGATACCACCATCCGACTGACCGGTGCGGAAAAACCGCAGCAATGGATCGGTGTTTCCGCACCGATAACCCCTGAAGGTGACTGGTATGCCGACTCGCTCACTTTGGGAGAAAGTATGATCGGCTGGTCCATGACCTCCATCGAATCAAAGGATGTTCGCCTTGATTTAAGCCATGGCAAAGGCGAGGCTCCGCATGGTAACGGTGGAACTGACTGGGTAGGCATCAACCTCGGCTCCGCCACTTTGCATCCCTACATGTTCAACCTGGCCGATGTTCCCCTGCCGGTCACGGGCTGGAACATCACTGCGGACGGCCTCAACGGACAGGCAGAGACCGGCGGCTTCAGCCATGTATTCGGCGAGGGTTCCATCGGCTGGTCAAGCCTGAAGATCAACGCCTCTCATTCGGGGTTAAATGCGAATTACAGGGATTTTTTCGTAGAAATGGCCTGGCCCCGCATTCGTATTACCGGGAAAAACACCCATTACAGTTATTCACCCGGCAGCGAGGTGGATGTGCAGCTCGGTCTGGACGGTGATCTGCCGACCGTAAACGAAGATTACGGAACCATTGCCGCCGTCATCACCCCCAAGATATTCCAGCATTTTGATAATGGCTGGGGTCTGATGACCGATACGGAATACTCCTTTCGTGATGAACAAGGCGAAGTCTTTGCCGACGGGATAATGGTCAACGACCTGCTCTATACCATCTACGGCACGGCTGAATACAACGGCCAGGCCGTTCCGCTCAACATCAAAGGACAGGTAGGCGGAGCCGACGAACTGATCTCCGGGGTCAAGGTAACGGCCGGCGGCAAAGGAGAGCAAAGGCTCGGCTTTGATTTCACCACAGAGTTCTCCATGGAGGGGATAGGCCGGGCGGAAGCGCCGGTGCATAACCTCTATGGCATCAACCGGGTCAGCAACCGTGATCCATGGAGCAAGGGACCGGAACACCCAGCGGAAATTGTACTGAAAAACCATTTCCCGGAGACCAATCAGGCTGCCGATAACGAGTACCGGGTGAAATACAGCCACGGTTCATCACTGGTGGCATGCCGGGGCCGCAGACCTGTTCTGCTGGCGGCCAGCAGCTATCAATCTGTCATGAGCGACGGATGGAGCAATACGCCCCTGCTGGCCATGAGTGGTGGCATCTCCGGCGGAGGTTGCGGCAACGACACCTTTGGCGGCCATGTAGACACCCACATGTTCGGGGCCAATACCCCGGCCATTGTCGGTACCTTCCGTTTTGGCACAAATAACGGCTCCAAGTACTGGCTGGGTTTTCTCCAGGGCGACAACCTGCATATTCCGATCTACGCTGATGTCTTCATCGAAATGATCCAGGGCGGCATGGCCTACAACTTCGATCATGACGCCTTTAGCCGTGATGGAGGATTTAATGCCTGCCCGACTCCGGGCAAGGGCCTGCTCTTCTCAGCCGGACTTGGAGTATCCATTGCGGGAAATGATGATATCAAGGCCGACGGTGTGCTGACCATCCAGCCTGCGGACAGCTTCTACGAGATGCTGCTCCATGCCGAACTATTCGATGCTGCCGATCTCAGGGGACGGCTGCGGTATTACCACTCCGCCTTTGACGGCGAGCTCTGGGGCGATATAAACTTCTTGTCGGACAAGGTTCGTATCCACGCCCCGGAACACTCCACCGGCCTGCATGCAGATCCGGACATGTGGTTTTTCCATGTCGGCACAGTTACCAACCCGATCCAGGGTCATGTGATGATAATCGACGGCAGGGTCTACCTGATGTTAGGCAATAAAGATGAATTCAAGATAGGCGTGGAAGATACCACCCGCATTGACAAATCATCTGGAGGATTCGGTATCGCCGCAAATCTGGTTATCAATGGAGCTATTAATATAGGACTTTCGCCCCTGCGTCTTGACGGCCGTTTCGGTGGTAATCTCAACGGAAAATTTATAAACCCGATTAAGGATATAGGTATCGGTCTCGACGCCGATATCCTGATAGGTTGCTGCAGTCCGCCACATTTTGCTCTCGGGTTCGATGTTTCCTGCTGCTGTGTCAAAGCAGGGGCAACAATTGGACTGATACCGGCAGGATTTTCTCCCTGGGCCGAATGTAGCTGCTGCCCGTGGTAACCAGACTGCCCGTGACCGATAACCGATAAAGAACACATAGATAATATATTCCAATCATTACCGATAAGGTGGCAATATGCACATTCTTGATAGACAACAGACACAGGCACGATGGTGTTCTTTATTGATCCTGTCCATCTGCATGTCACTGATCATACCACTCTGCCCACAGCCCACAGGTGCAGCACAGAACCAGACCGCCATGATGACCGTTTGCTTTGGGGATGGCCGGGTGGGTTTATTCTGGCCGCCTCACCCACTCTTTTATAAGGGCGGCGGCTGGGAGCTACAAGACCGCCAATCCGGAAAAATTGTGGCCCGCTGGGATGAGGCATCGCTTGAGCAGGGGCTTTCCTCGCTTGATCCTGACCATCAGGAAAAACTACGCTCCTATTTTTCGCAGATGCAGACGAATAAAAAACAACAAAAAACCATGACCTCTTTTCTATTGATGGGCGGCATGAGTGATTTCGCCACCGCCCGAAAACTCGGCATGGCAACGGTGCTGCATAATGTTCCGGCCGGCAGTCACAGATACCGCCTGTATATCCTGGATAAGCATGGAAAACGCATCGGCAGACAAATCAGCAGTCGGCCGGTGGACAGCCATATCCGCACCCCGCTTCCCTTGCCGATCAATGACCTTAAGGGAACCAGTGAAAACAGCATAACCAGCCTTTTCTGGACAACACCCGCCGTCGGGCATACCATCCCGGCTCCCCTGATCAAAATCAGTCGTACCGGGAAAGACAGCAAACCCATGAATATTACACCGGAGCCGGTCTGGATTTCTCCGGACCGCGACCCGGCAAAGGCAGCTTATGTGGATACAATGGCCCCCCTGGAGACCCGGCTGACCTATACCATCCGGCGCATGGATATATTCGGACGACTGTCCGAACCGGCCACGGTCACGGTGTTGAATGAGGATGCCGCAGCCCTGGCACCGCCTGTACATATCACGGCCAAGGCGGGTGAAGGGGAGGTGGAACTGCACTGGCAGGCAAAGAAAAATCCATATACCAGAGGCTATGTGATTGAACGCAGCCGCAGGGAAAATGGATTGTATGAGGTACTGACACCCAAGGGGGTGGAGTCGGATGATACTAATTTTACCGACAAAAAAGTACGGGCAGGATTTAGCTATTACTACCGGGTACGCTCGGTTGGGCCACGGGGGGACGTGGGGCCTGCCCCGGACGCGGTTTCGGTCATGGTGAAAAACAATGGCGAACCGGACAGTCCGGAAGAACTCAAGGCCGAAGTCCAGCCCACCCGGGTTATCATGCGCTGGCAGGCCATGCCGCTGCCGGTGGCCGGGTACATTATTGAAAAGAAAAAAGAAAACACCTGGGTAAGGATCAATTCCCGGCTGGCCACCAGACCCGAATTTGAAGACCCGATCAACCTGGGCGATTACGGCGAGCGTTCCTACCGGGTCACGGCCGTGGCCTTCGGTAATATCACGAGCGACCCCGCCGGTCCGGTTACGGTAAGACTTCCGGGCCATGCCCTGATTCCGCCTCCGACCCTGCTTGATATCAGCAGTACAAAAGGACGGGTGATCCTGCAATTTCAGGCAGGGAAACCCGCGCAACAAACCGATGGAATCCTTCTTGTCCGGGGCAATGATATCGGCGATCTCGGCCTGATCATCAACCGGGATCTCGACGGTGATGCCAAAAGCTACACCGATAAAATGGTAAAGCCTGGTGAAGATTACTGGTACGCACTCATTGCCGTGGACAAAGATGGGCACCACTCAAAAATGAGTAACAAACTCTTTGTCATTGTCACCTCTTCCAAAATTCCCATCCCGGACCGACCGGATGCAGAGCTTAAGAAAAAACCTTTCCGGAGAGTGGTCATCAGTTTTGATAAGCCGGAAAAATTTCTGCGGGCGGCGGTAATGCGCAAGGTAAGTGACGGCCCATGGACCACCATTGCCGCAGACATTGCCGGAGTGGATCATATCGTCGATGCGGATCCACCACTCAGCGGGGTGGTGGGCTACCGACTATGCTACCTCGATGAAAGCCGCCACTGGGGAGAGCCGTCAGGGGTCACAACCATAACCATGGATCAGGAATAAAGCCAATACCCCGGCACCAAAAACGCCGGGGCGTTTTCTCCCTTTGGTCCTGCCACGGGAACCAAAGGACATGCCCATCCGTACCGAGGCATTGGTGAAGAAAATGAATAAAGATAACATAAGACATCGTCGTAAAAAGTCTTCAAATCCGAAATCCTGCCCATCTCGTCATTCCCGCAGGCTGTTGGGCGGGAGATAAGCGCAGACTTCGATCCAGTTGTTTCACGGCCTTATGGACCCCCGTCCCCGACAACAAAATTAGGGGATGACACTGCCCCGGGGATGACGGATTTAAAGATTTTAACTGCCTTGTGACTTTTTACGAAGCCATCACATAAACTGAAGTTTAGAGTTTCATAAGCCCGCCACTAACCTGGCGGGTTCGGCGTCGTTGCCGTCATATTGTTCTTTGACATTATATATTCCTGCCATTGTGGCTCACAGGGCGATTCCGAGGAAGATTTACCCTGAAAAGGCGGCTGGAATTTTCGGCATGTCGGGTTCCAC
>JALSNT010000453.1 GCA_026986885.1 Desulfobulbaceae bacterium | reverse complement strand
TCCATGGGGAAGATCCGCTTGTTCGCAACATGGCGGCAATTGACGTCTGCCCGAATTCCTTGAGATTTTGCAGAAAGGACGAGGGCCTGGAGATATATATACCATCGGCCGATTGCATACCGGCCAGATCGGCAGCTTTAAAAACCGCTTCCTTGAGTGATCCTTCACCGTCGACCAGGCCAAGGGAAATGGCTGTTTTTCCATCCCAGACCCGGCCTTCGGCAATTTTTTCAACCTGGACGTCGGTGAGGTTTCTGCCGGTGGCAACAATATGGATAAATTGTTTGTAGCCGTGTTCAACTCCGAGTTGCAGGGATCTGGCAACATTTGCCGGCAGCGGGCGGGTTGGAGAAATAGCGCCGGCCATGGTGGTTGTGCCGATGCCGTCATTATGAATACCTAATTTTGTCAACGTTTGTTCAAAGGTGGGCAGGGCCCCGAAGATGCCGATGGAACCCGTCAGGGTTACCGGGGAGGCGAGGATGCTGTCGGCATCCGCGGATAACCAGTAGGCACCCGATGCGGCCATGGAGCCCATGGAAACGACCAGGGGCTTGCCTGCCTGACGCAGGCGGAGAAGCTCCCGGCGGATAAGTTCGGAGGCAAAGGCGCTGCCGCCGCCGCTGTCGATGCGCAGGACAACGGCCTTGATACTGTTGTCCCTGCGGGCCGTCTCAATTTGCCGTATTAATCGTTCCGCACCGATCTGACCGACGACTCCCCGGCCCGGCACGATATTTCCCTGGGCGACAATGATACCGACGGCCGGGCGTTTATCCGGGCGGGTGGTGTATGACGGCGTGATATGTCGCAGGTAGTCATACATGGAAATATGTTTAAATCCTTTGTCGCCATGACTGCCGCCGGTCACGGTTTGCAGGTAATTTTCTATCTGTTGCCTGGTCTTTAATCCATCGATAAGACCGGCGTTCAGGGCCATGACCGCTTCATCGCCGCCGGCTTTTTCCAGGCGGACATCCATGGAATTAATATAATTATTAATAAGTAACGGGGTCAATCCCCGCTGTTTTCCGATATCTTTGCAAAAGGTTGTCCACAGGTGACTCAACCACTGCTGATTCGCCTCTCTGGCGGCAGGTGACATATTGCTGCGCAGGATGGGTTCCAGTGCTGATTTAAAGGTGCCCACGCGAAAAACATGAAAGTTTATTTTAAGTTTATCGATCATCTCCTTGAAATATAGCCTGAAAACACCGAAACCATGCAGGCTGACAGCTCCCATGGGATTTAGATAGATTTCATCGGCAAACGAGGCTAAATAATATTGGGTTTGGCTGTATGAGTCATCGGCGGCAATAACAACCTTGCCGCTTTCCTTAAAATTTTCAATCGCATGACCAATATCACGCAACTGATTGAGGCCGATTCTGCCTATATGAGAAGGGGAGAGGACCAGCATGCGGATGCGATCATCCCCGGCAGCGCTGTTGATGGCATCAAGAATATCCTGCAGGGGTGTTTCTTCATGTTTTGTCACCCCGGTAAAGTTGTTGAGAATCCGGGCTGCCGGATCAAGGGCTGACCGTTGTTCAACGATGTTACCCTCGGGGTTGAGAATAAGTGCGGCCCCGTCCGGGACCTTTTTCATCGGGTGTCCGACAAACAGGGCAATGATGACCAAGAGAACGAGTAGAAACAGGAGGTTAACGGCAACCAGTGTCCCGGTCCGAAAAATCTTCCAGATCCAGATAAAAAAGACGGCAATGACCGCAAAAGTTTTTTTCACAAAAAATCTCCGATGCTGTAAAGATACCGGGTTCAACCGGAAGATAAAGAATAATGCTTAAAGAATATCGGAGAAATCAGGAAATTTCAAGACTGAGGATTTCTCCAAGGTCATGGAGGGTATACGGTTTTTTGATAAAATGGTTGATGCCTAATTCCCGAGCCCGTTCAACCTCGTTCGTATTGGAATAACCGGATATGATAACCGCCTTTTGCTGGGGACGATGCCGGACGATACGCTGGTAGGTCTCGCAACCGTTGATCCCCGGTTCCATGACCATGTCCAGCAGGATGAGTTCAACTTGCTGTTTTTTTACAAATTCGACGGCTTCTTCGCCGGAGGCCACGGTATCCACCTCGTAGCCAAGTCGCAAGAGAAGACGGCGGGCGATTTCGCGTTGATTTTCCTGGTCGTCGACAACCAGGATCCGCTCGCCCCGGCCCCGGCAGGCGTGCGGGGAATGGGAGGGAAGAGAAACTGCAATCGGTTGTTTTGTCACCGGAAAGTAAAGGGTGATACCCGTTCCCTGTTCACTACTTTGTACATCAATAAAGCCGTGGTGATCATGGATGGAGTTCCAGACAACGGTCAGGCCAAGTCCGGTACCGCTGCGACCCAAAACTTTTTTGGAATAAAAAGGATCAAAAATATGGGGAAGCGTCTTGGCGTCTATGCCATGTCCGTTATCCTCTACCCGTAGACAGACATATTCCCCCGGTTCAATGGTTTCATATCCATGAACCGGTTCCTTGAGGAGATGGTTTTTAACGGAAATGCGAATTGATCCACCTTCTCCGGCAGCTTCAGCCGCGTTGTTCACCAGATTCACCAGGGACTTGGTCACGTGCAAAGGGGAGCAGACAATGTTGGCGAGTTCCGGGTCGGTGTCCGATGTGATTGATAAGCCGTAATAGCGTGAATATAATTCCCTGCATTCAATTGAGTGTACGTATTTAGTTACCAGGTCGTTGAGGTTATGAACTTCCTTTTTTGAACCGGCACCCCGGGCAAGGGTGAGGAGATCATCAACAATGGCTGCAGCCCTCTTGCCTGCATCACGAATCATTTCGATTTCATTACGGTATTTGAAATCTTCAGGCAGGTCAAGCAGGAGCAGTTCCGGATAGGTGATGATACCCGATAAGATATTGTTAAGATCATGGGCAACCGAACCGGCCATCAGGCCAAGCGTCTCCATGCGTCTGGCATCGTCAAGTTTCTGTTGCAGGGCGAGTTGTTTTTCCAGAGAACTTCGATTGCCGGTAACATCCCGAATAGCAGCAACTTCTGCGTGGCATCCCGAGTAATCAATGCGCTTGACTCTGATTTCAACTGGAAAGCGCCGGCCGTCTTTTTTTATCGCGATTGCCTCAAAGGGACCGATGGTCTTTGGTTCGTCCCGGAAATGCATGGCCTTGATCGTATCACGATCAAAGAGGATATCAAAAATCCGGCTACCTGCAATTTCCTCTTCCGTGTAGCCGAACATCTCGTAGAGCTGGTTGTTTGCCTGCAGTAATTTTTCATTATCATAAATAATTATACCCTCCCAGGTGGCACAGGCAAGTTGACGAAAACGTTTTTCACTGTTGGCAAGGCTTTGTTTTAAGGTCTGGTATTCTATACCTCGGGCAAGGATGTTGAGGAGGCGATCCGGATCAAAGGGCTTTTTTAGATAGTCGTAAACACCGTTTCTCAGTGATGCAACAGCGTTGTCTATGGTGGCCGATCCTGTCATGACGATGACGACCGTGGCCGGATATTTATTGCGCAGGGTTTCTGCAAGGGTAATGCCGCTGATGTCGGGAAGGCCAAGGTCCAGGAGGACCGCATCAAAAATGGTCCGTTCAAGATGAAAAAGAGATTCCTGGCCGGAATTGGACAGGGTTACGGTATAGCCGTCTTCCTCCAGCAACGGTTTAAGGCTGGAGCAGAAATGAGGTTCATCATCAATAAGAAGAACGGAATATGCCATTATTGCAACTTTTTGTTTATAGAGCGGATAAATCCGCAGCAAGATATTGCCAATATTTTATATCTTTAGTGAATCTTTATCATTAAAAGAGTATTATAGTTTATAACCATATAGAAACGCAGGCATTTCATAATGTCAAAGAGAAAATTGCGTTTTGGCAAAAAAAGAAAAATTAAAGGGGAGCAAGTGGCAGGATTACACTAAATGTAGTAGCTTCGGTGCTGGTGTCAAGGAAGATAGAGCCGCCTAACTGTTGCACGATTCTCCTGGAAATTGCCAGCCCGAGACCACTGTGGCCACCGGCTTTACTGGTTGTTCCCGCCTGGAACAGGTTTCTCTTCAGTTGTGGATCAATACCCGGTCCGTTATCCGTGACCTTGATGATCACCTCTTCCGTACCGTTTTCAGCCCTGTTTCCTGTCGTGCTGACGGAAATAATACCCCGCCGACCATCCAGGGCCTCAACGGCATTGTTTAACAGGTTACCCATTACCTGCCGCAATCCATTTTTATCCGTCAGCAGTCGGCTGATTTCCGGATCCGGATGAAATTTCAGGGAAATATTGCCGTCGGCCGGGAAACCGGAATTATAGAGGGTCACCATATCGGCAATGAGCTGATTCAGATTGATATTTTCAAAATCCGTCTTTGCCTCGTCTACTGCAATATCCCTGAGCTGATCAGTAATCCGCCCTATTTGTTCGAATTCCTGATCCATGATTATCAGGTCTTCGTGGAGGTCTTTTCTGTCCTTAAGCTTCACCTTCATGACTTTAATATAGTTACGCAGAATGGCCAGCGGGTTGTTTATTTCATGCGCTATCTTTCGGGCTAACATCGCCGCCCCTTCGAGGCGTTCAGTGGTAATACGCCGGATTTTCCGGTTTTGTTGATCCTGGACATACAGACTTGCCCCGGCCTGGGCGGCAAGCAACTGGAGGGGACCTGCATGGGTGAGTAGTTCAAGATATTCATTTTTGTTGACACCGATAATGAGAAGGCCGACCTTCTGCTGATGCAGTTGCATGGGAAAGATAACCATGCCTTCTGTGGCCAGCAGATCAATTAACTGGCTGTCAAGCGTGGTGATGTCTTTCTCCGGACGAGGCATGAAGGAGTGCATCATCTGCTGTAGCTCCAGCGCATTAACCGGGAGACTGTCTTGATGACGGTCTATGGAAAAGCAAAGGGAATCCGCCTCGGCCTGCAGAATGTTTTCACCGGAGGTAACTGCACGCAACATCCTTGAATCTTTTTCCAAAAGAAGCAACAGGCAGGTTGGTTGATTAAACAGAATTTTCAGACTTTGTTCAACGATAAGTGCGGTTTGCCTTCTGTTCGGAGATTTAAGAAGATTATCCAGCATACCGGTGAGTTGCGTTATGTCTCGTATCCGGTTTTCCAGTTTCTTCGTCGTCTGTTGATGAACTGTTACACTCGCCGTTTCTTCCGGCTCCATGGTTGATTTGTTTTGGCTGGGGATGCGAATACCAAGCTGCCGGGCAACCTCCTGGATTTGTTCTTCCACTCCTTCTTTAAGTTGCTCGGTTTGGCCGGGAGCAAGGCGAAAGAGTTTTCCCGCCACCTCGTTACATTCCTGTTCCGGGTTGTCACTGTGACTGATCAGGTCGGCCAGGTAGGTAATCCTGGTCAGCGGCAGGGCCTGCTCCACCTTGTCAACCGGATGGTGGTGATAGCGGACGGCATCGGCGATCAGCACGGGCAGGCCCCATTGTTCTATCAGCCAGGCCCCGGCTTCACAGTGATTGATGTGGAGTTTTTCCTGTTCCAGAAACGAGAGTCGGCCATCATGGCAGCGGATTCCTTTCAGCAGCAGGGGGGCATATTTTCCAGGGAAGGCCATCCACAGCACTAATTTACCCAGGTCATGGAGCAGACCTGCAAGATAGGCCTCCGATGCATTGGGGTAAGAAACGGCATCGGCAATACGTCCGGCCAGGATAGCATTTTGGTATGAGTGGTACCAGAAACGGTCCATGTTGAGCAGACCATTGGCTTCAATTTTACGAAAAACCTGCTGCACGGATACGCTGACGGCAAGATTTTTCACAGTATCTGCTCCAAGGTAAATAACGGCCTGCTCCACATTGAGAAAAGGGGAGCGTGCCCCGATAAATGCGGAATTGCAGAGCTGCAGTACCTTTGCCGCCATGGAGGCATCTTTTTTGATCAGTTGCCCAACTGCCTGCAGGTTGATTTCCGGTTGCCGGCAGAGGTCTAATAACTGGACAAGGAGTTGCGGAATTACCGGCAGGT
The DNA here is from genome assembly GCA_026986885.1 of Desulfobulbaceae bacterium. Next base: position 3,389 of record JALSNT010000453.1, on the reverse strand, counting down.
TTCCCGAATCTTTGAGCCGCCTGAGAGCTGTGTAGGGATCTTTATCTTTCACGGATGCCATTATTTTGATTTACAGAAAAAAAGTGCCGGGCCGGCTGGCTGCCTGTATTAAAAAATCAAACTTTTTCTGTATGTTATATCAGAAAAAAAGAAAAATCCAGAAAAGCGGAAAGAAAAGATTTTTTTTGGGAATAAGAAACTTTGCCGACCGGATGATTTTCTTCTTTTCTCTTGACCATTCCCCTGATTTCCAGGTAGAAATGGCATTTCATGCTTTATGTTCATGCTTTTATGATGTGAATGTCTGCTTCGACCCCGGAAATAACAACAGAGGAGAGGATATGAAGAGATGGGGCAACGCTATATGTTGTATGCTTGCAGTGGCCGGCCTTTTTATGCTGGGAGGCTGTTCCGGAACAAAAACCTTTGGTTCTGTTAAATTTGTGACGACGCCGCCCGGGGCAGAGGTCATAAATCTAAAAGACGACACTAACATGGGGATGACCCCGGTACTGGTGACCTGGGAAGGGGACGAGAAAAAACCGGAATATGTGACGGTTGAGTTCCGCAAGACCGGTTATCGGGAAGAAATAACCTCTTTCTGGGTTAACAAACGGCATGCAACCAGGGAAGCGGCTGCATCGGAACCCCAACCCGTAACCGTTGAACTGGAAAAAAGGTAAAAGCAATGAGATATATTTCAGTAAATAAAAATAAAATCGGTAATTTTATCGCCTTGGCCGGTCTGGTACTGCTGCTTGCCCTGGCCGGTTGCTCATCGGCAACGAAAACCGTTAAATTGAAAATTAATTCCCAGCCGGAAGGAGCTTATATTGTCTATAAGGTGAGCGGAAAGGAAATTCCCTGCGCCGGTGAGTGGATTTATCTCGGCAACACGCCATTTCGCGGTGTTCATCAGTTTAATGAGGATGATCTTGAGAACGCCGATAAAATAACATTGAAAGTTATGCGGCATGGATATACCGATCAGATCATTGAATGGGACGGCCAGGGCTTCTGGGACGAGGCTGAAGAAAAAGGAGTGATTTTCTGGACGCCGGAACTTATTCCGGCAAATAAAAATTAAAACGCTCAATTCAGGTCAGGTACAAGTGAGACCGGTTACAGTTTATGGATGTTAATGGAACCCCGTATCGCTCCATTTGGCTTGCCGATGACGGCAGGCAGGTTGAAATCATAGACCAGACCAGGCTGCCGCATGAATTTGTCCTTGTCCGCCTGTCCACCCTTGCGCAGGCGGCAGCAGCCATCCGGGATATGCTGGTCAGGGGGGCGCCGTTAATCGGTGCTACGGCTGCCTATGGGTTTTGTCTGGGTTTGCAGGCGCACGCGGATGACGAATCGCTTGAGAGTATTGCCCGAACGCTTCTCGCCTGTCGGCCGACGGCGGTAAACCTTCGCTGGGCAGTGCAGCGTATGCTTGCGGTTCTGAAACCACTGGCGACTTCACAAAGGCTTGTTGCTGCCTATGACGAGGCAGCCCGGATTTGTGAGGAAGATGTGGCCGCCAATATGGCCATCGGTAAACACGGGGCAGCGCTGTTACGTGATATATGGGAGAAGAAAGGTGGAAAGCAGCCGGTCAACATCCTGACCCATTGCAATGCCGGCTGGCTGGCGACCGTGGACTGGGGAACGGCCCTGGCTCCTGTTTTCCGTGCCCATAAGGATGGTGTGCCTGTACATGTCTGGGTGGATGAGACCAGACCCCGCAATCAGGGCGCACACCTGACCGCCTGGGAACTGGTTTCCGCCGGTATTGATCATCATCTTATTGTCGACAATGGTGGTGGTCACCTGATGCAGCACGGACAGGTGGATATCTGTATCGTCGGCAGCGACCGGACGGCGGCAAGCGGTGATGTCTGCAATAAGATAGGCACTTATCTCAAGGCGCTGGCCGCTTTTGACAACCGGATACCATTTTATGTCGCTCTGCCGGGTTCGACCATCGACTGGCGGCTGAGTAATGGAATCGAAGAGATTCCCATTGAGGAGAGGGGGGATGATGAGGTGCTTGTCGTTCAGGGGTTGGGCGACGACGGCAGGGTGCGGTCCGTACGCATTGCTCCGCAAGGCACTCCTGCCGCCAATCCGGCCTTTGATGTTACCCCGGCAAGACTGGTTACCGGTTTGATCACCGAGCGGGGTGTCTGTCCGGCAAGCCATGATGGTTTGCTCTCCCTTTATCCGGAAAAAGTATGATGCTTACCCATACCAGGCGCCTGCGCCTTATCCAGACCGCCAGTTCCATGAATGAATCAGGGCTTAACCAGGGGACAGCGGGCAATGTCAGTCTGCGGGTTGACAACGGTTTTCTGATTACTCCCTCGGCCCTTGCCTATGACCGCTGCAAACCGACCGATGTGGTGGAAATGGATATGCATGGCAAGGTGCGGCTCGGCCACCGCCGTCCGTCTTCCGAGTGGCGGCTGCATCGGGATATTTTCTCGCACCGGCCGGATGCCGGGGCCGTACTGCACGCCCATCCTCCCTGGTGTACGACCCTGGCCTGCCTGGAACGGGAAATTCCTGCCTGTCATTATATGGTTGCCATGGCCGGTGGTGATCGTATTGCCTGCGCACCCTATGGGCTGTTCGGCACGGCTGAGTTGTCTAACAATGTTCTTGCCGCCCTGGACAATGGTCGATGCGCCTGTCTGCTGGCCCATCACGGTATGGTTTGTTATGCCGGTGATCTGCAGGAGGTTTTTGCCCTGGCCATTGAGGTGGAAAATCTTGCCCGCGTGTATGGACAGGCTTTGCAGATCGGTGACGTGCCCGTACTTTCCGCCGGGGAGATGCAGGCGGTACGGGAGAGATTTGTCGATTATAAGGCTATCTCTGCAAAGAGCAGGAAGTGATCATGGCTTTTCCTCTGTTTTTCCGAGTCGGCTGAGCCACCCAAGCTCATCTGCCGCCAGCCAGCCTTTTCTGTTGTTTGCGTCTCTGATCAGAATATAGTTTTTGTATGATTTCAGTGGATGGACGATGCGGCCCGCTTTGATGGTACCTGCCGAATCCGCCTCGGCAAAGGGGGAAATTCTCAGCCGGGTCTGATCGAGAACAACCCCGTCCTGCCGGTGGTAATAGCCGTATGTCGCCGGGACAAGAGCAAGCAGAGCGCAGAGAAGGGTGACGGTTGTCGCCGCCTTGAGGGTACGTGTATACCAGGATGTATCTTTCAACAGCACAGGCAAAAGGAAACAAGCGCTGAACAGCGCAAATGATATACCGGAAATGAGCAGCCATTGATCCGCGTTGAGGATGGTTATCGCCCGTTGCCACCAGGGTTGGTCCTGCCTGTAGATGCCGTTTGCCTTGCGGACGGCTGTCAGGTTTGCCTGAATATCCGGATTGGATGGCTC
>JALSNT010000452.1 GCA_026986885.1 Desulfobulbaceae bacterium | reverse complement strand
TCATCTCTGCTTCCGCCTGTATCTCAAAGGAGAACGTCTCAATGGCTCGATGGCATGCTCGCCGGCAGTTGTTTCTCTGTTTATTAATTCTTACGGTCGCAAGCTCTATGGTGACTGCACCGGTCGGCGCTGCCATTCAGCTTTTCAATTGGACAGTTTGAAACCCTGTTCATTCTGTACCAATCACAGATTGGTGGATGATGACGGAAATCCGACAGGGGTCTATCACCGGGAACGTTATAATGAAAAAATTGGTCGCTGGCTTGATTGTCGGGATCAGGCAATTCACTGGTATGACGCTCGGCCAAGTTGACCCGGCAGCTGCTCACCTTTTCCAAGGGTGGGGATCCGGTAAAATCGGCAACTTCGCTGCCCGAGCTTATAACTGAATCCGCCGGTTTTGTTTTGCACGGCAGTCGGGTACGCTGTCGCTATATCTTCCCGGAAGACCTATGGCAGGTGGATGCCGACAGCGGTCAGCTTGGGCAGGTTATTCAGAATATTGTTTTAAACGCCAGGCATGCCATGCCCGAGGGCGGAAATATTACCATTACCTGTGCCAATGTAACGGATGCGGCGGGAGAATCGCTTCTCAGTGTGGACAGCGGGAAATATGTCCGTATTATCATAAAAGATACCGGTGTCGGAATACCGGCGGAGATCATTGATAAGGTTTTTGATCCCTATTTTACTACCAAGCAGGAGGGCAGTGGTCTGGGCCTGGCGATCTGCCATTCGATTATTCATAAACACGGCGGCTATCTGACCGTCCGGTCGCTACCAGGGCGGGGAACATCCTTTACCATATATTTACCTGCGGCCCTTGTCGGGAGCGACAACGAAAAAAAGGAGCAACTGGCGAGCAGCGCGGTCAAGGCGGCCAGGGTTATGGTCATGGATGATGAGAAAATGCTGCTGAAACTGGCACAGTCTCAGTTAGCCATGCTTGGCCATGAGCCCATTCTGGTGACCGACGGCGAGCAGGCACTGAACCGTTATCAGGACCTTCAGGACAGGAAAACGCCGGTTGATCTGGTTATTATGGACTTGACCATTCCAGGGGGTATGGGTGGCAGGGAGACGGCGAAGAAACTGCTGGCACTGGACCCGACGGCTAAAATTATTGTTGCCAGCGGTTATTCCAATGATCCGGTAATGGCGGCATTTCAGAAATACGGATTTAAGGCGGCGATTGCAAAACCGTTTAATCTTGCGGAGTTATCAGCGGCCATCGCGTCTGTCCTGCGTTCGTCCTGAGACGGACTTTAGTCGTTTGCAGCCGCCAGGCCAAGGATATGTTTTTCTGCCAGCAACCCGGCATGTTTTCGATCATTCTGGGCAACGGCATAGACGATCATTCTGATTTCCTGAAAATGTCGGTTCCTGAGTGACTCTTCTACAACTCTGCTGTTGCCGTGTAATCGCTCGATTATCGTCAGGACTGCCTTGAGAAGGAAGCCATACAGGGGGTTGCCACCGATAGCGGCTAATTCTTCAAAAAGAAGTACGTCCATGCTGATAAGTGAGTTTGTGTTCCTGTTTTTGGTTGCCAGCAGTTCCGTTAGTGTTGCCACCAGCTGTTTGAGCGTGCCGACATCATTGCTGCCGGCCCGTGTTGCCGCCCGTGTTGCCGTCAGGGCGGCAAGGTCAGCACTCAGGTTAATCAGGTGTTGTCCTGTCGTCTGCCCTCCTTCCAACAGCATTAACAGGTTCTCGGTAATCAGTTCACTGTTCGGTTTGCGTACAACAGCCCCACCACCTGCTCCCAGCTTGATGGCAATCAGTTTTTTCTGTTCGAGAATACGTAATGCTTCCCGTAAGGTTCCCCGGCTGGTGGTGAAAATTGTGCACAGTTCCCGTTCCGATGGAAGTTTTTCCCCCGGTGCCAGTTCCCCGCCGGCAATGGCCTGCTGTATCTGATTAACGATGTCTTGAAATATTCGGTTTTGTTTTGCTTTTTTAAAACGCATTGTTTTTGATCCTCTTCATTCAATCATGGTTGCATTTTAATGGTTTAACCATTAAAATGCAATATTTTTCCGTTGGAATACCCGGGGAAAATGTCTCTTTATGTTGAAGAAGGATCGCTGGTATTTAGTGCCTTACTCCTCATTTTCTGTCATAAAAAACAAGAAAATGAACATTGTAGGTCTGCTTGAGTGGAACGAAAGCGGACAAACAGCAACCACTACCTTTGTCTGCTTTCTTTATTGGTAATC
>JALSNT010000451.1 GCA_026986885.1 Desulfobulbaceae bacterium | reverse complement strand
TTGAAAAGGCAATTTCCTTGCCGGTTCGGTTATCAACGATGCTGAGCCGGTCGGCGTGCAGCCAGTCCCGTAACGGCCAGGGAAGCGGCAACGGATCAAACCGGACATGGTAGCGCATGGGGGGGAGATTGTCTGGGTTGTTATATCTCGCCTTATTGGTAAAAACTACACGTTCCCCCCGCTTTTTAATTTCATGCAAACGATGTTTTAACTTCCCAATCTGTTGTTTGAGCTTTTCTATCTCCCTGTGAAGCGGGTGTGAATCAATATAGTCTCTCTTTATCTTTTCATCCTCCGGCCCCCTGAGAGGAGCGTGGGCGGATAGAAATTCTTTCTTATAGATTTTACGAAATTTTTCCTCCAAAGCAGCCTTCTTTTCCTCCAAAATTTGAATTTGTTCAATCAATGGAATGCTGCCCACATATGTCTTGTCATCAGCCCGATATAAATAAATCCTGCCGTCATCGCCGTTCAGGGCCAGAACCTTGAGATGCACACCGTCAAGATAGTTTTTCACCATCCAGTGGCGGCCGTACTCGTCAAAGCCGGGCCAGACATTGTCCTCCCAGTAGACAGATTCGGGATTTTCAACGGTTTCGTGGATTTCCTGCAGAGGGGTTCGGCTGTACCAGGCAAAAAGCGTCTCATAAAAGATCAGCCGCCGAAAAGGAAACAGGACAAAGAACAACGTCACCAGCCATACGGTTTTCTTCGATTTGGCACATTTGGCCGTGATGCCGATAACAATTCCGGCCCCAACAAGATAGGCCAGGAAGACAAGCAAGAGGATTATGCCCATAAACGTTCTCCGATTTCTAAACAGGCTGGTACTTTTTATACCGGCAGCTTCTTACAATTTTCTTACAACCGGCAGGCTTCACGCCGCAAAAGGCTGCAGATGATAGTACCAAAAATGTCGCCGGAAGGCAAAATGTAACACCTTGATTATCCATACTTTTACCAATGCCTGGAAAACCATTGCCTCCCAGGGGTTTTCGGTCATTTTACACAACTGCCGGCCAGAAACATTCCAGCCGCCGTCCCGACGCCGGCCACCATCCTGTATCCCGACTTCTGTCTTCCGGCATCTGGTTTCCGCCGTCTATGACCTCTATGGAGTTGGCGGCCAGGGAAAGCGAGTCCACCCGGATGGTGTCGTCCAGGTCACCGCCCCGGATGGTGTCGGTATTTGCTCCGCCGTTGAAGGTGTCGAAGGCCTCCGGGTCTTCGTCTGTGCCGTGGATGATAAAGGTGTCGTTGCCTGCGCCGCCGTACATGGTGTCGCTTCCGGCTCCGCCTTCGAGGATGTCGTTGCCGCCGTTGCCGCGCAGCACATCATCATAGTTGGATAATCCAGGAAGAACAGCACCATATAAGTGATCTCCATATTCACTGCCATTAACTTCAATATTGCTGCCACCTCCGAAACTTCTTTGAGGCATCAGGTAATTTTGCGTACCAAGCGATTTTGAAATGAGATAAGTCCTGCTGGCATAGTCCATATAGGTATATGCCTGATTAACGGAATTTTGATATTGTGCATTGGCAAGCGCCATTTCCGCCCTGTCAAGAAGCATCTGGTCAGAAAACCGGCTTGCCATCTCAACAGATTCTGCAGGCGAGTTCGTTGGATCGTTACTCAATGAATATTTTTGAAGCGTTAGTACACTGGCCAAAACATCTGAATCCTGCCGGGCAACCCCGGCAAGGTTTGCAGCATCATCAACATATTTAAAAGCTGTGACTTCGTGATGCTGACTATCGTTTGTAATCAAGTTGAATCCTGGTTTTTCGAGAAAATCTATCATGGCATCAACGTCAGACGTATGCTCTATTGACACCTCATCCTTGACCTGATCCAGATTACCGCCATAGGTAAAAACATCGAAAAGCCCGGTATCACTATCCACTTTTCTGTATCTTAAATACGAAATGTCCCTTTCGTTTTCCCCGTAAAGGTCAAATCCATTACTAATTTCAACAATATGATCAAGGTTTTTAGGATTTCCACGAAATAGATCTACCAGGTAGTCGACACCATTCCACATGTTGCCATAAAGATTATCCTGAAGATTCCAGTTGGTTTCTATTTTATAGATATCGTTATATGCATCGTAGGCTGCATCAAATTGGCGCGTAATAAAAGTCGAATATGCCTGTTTGGCAATAGTGGTCAGGGCTTCGCCTATGACGACTGCCCCAATTTCGCCTGTAAGACCGA
>JALSNT010000450.1 GCA_026986885.1 Desulfobulbaceae bacterium | reverse complement strand
TGTTTTCTGCCGTAATGTGGCTATTTACTTTACCCTGGAAGATCGAAAAAAATTATTTAATAAAATTGCCGATATTCTTGAACCGGACGGCTATCTTATCATAGGTTCAACGGAATCATTGACCGGTATCTGCCCCCGCTTTGCCCCGAAACGGCACCTGCGTTCAATCTATTATCAGCTTAAGTAAGGGGCGAATACCTAAGTGCGGATTTCTTCCGCAACCAAAATTCGGTAGGAGCGCGCCCCTGCGCGCGATAATCGTGCCAGTTGCAACAATCGTCTATCGCCCGCAGATAAGCGAGCCTGCGAGACTTCGGGGGCTGGTTCTTACACTGTGCTTTAAAAAATTCTTATTTTTATGGCAGAAAATAAGGAGTAAGGCACTAACAACAGGAGTGAGTTTATGAGCATGTCAATCCTTATCGCCGACGATGATCCCGTCATTCGCCGCCTTTTTGAAAAAAGGCTTATTGATGAGGGCTATATTGTGCGGGTCGCGGTTGATGGTGTCGAGGCGGCCGGAATTTTAGCGCAGTCTCATTTTGACGTCGTCATCACCGATCTGGTCATGCCAGGTGATGTCGGCGGCATAGAGCTGCTGACGATTGCCAAAGATAAAGATCCGCTTACCGAGGTTATTGTCATCACGGCACATTCATCCATTGACACGGCTGTGGATGCCATGAAAAAAGGCGCCGTTGATTATCTGGAAAAGCCGGTCAACTTTGATGAACTCTTTCTCAGGCTTGAAAAAATCGCCCAGCTGAAATCCCTGGTGAAAAATGCCGATGATCTGCGTAACGCCATGGATGTAACGGAATCTTCCGCTGCCCGCACCATCCAGGATCTTGAAATCACTGTTGCCGATCTCCAGTTGAAACTTGACCGCATAGAAGAGATTTTATGTGGCGATGGCCATGATCTCCAGGACAAGGTAGATGCAATCACCTCCATCATTCATCGGTGACCGGAAGCCTTATAGATCCGGGACATTCATTTCATGGGCAAAGACAACCTGACATCCGAACCACTGCCGGAGTTTCTTACTGTTATAGAAAAGCTTCGCTCTGAACACGGCTGCCCCTGGGATAAGAAGCAAACGCCGGCAACAATAAAAAAATATCTGCTTGAAGAAACCGCGGAACTTGCGGAGGCCATTGATCAGGACGATGCCGGACATATCCTGGAAGAAACCGGCGATCTCCTGTATATTCTGGCCATGCTCTGCCAAATGTTTAAAGAGCGGGATGTGTTTTGTTTTGACGATGCCTTACGGACCATTACCCAAAAGATGATACGACGTCACCCGCATGTTTTTGCAGGCGTTCCGGTTGGTGATGAAGATACGCTCAGAAAACAATGGCAGGATATAAAACAACGGGAACGGTGTCCCTGACCAAGCCTTTGAACTTTCAGGGGGTGGGCAGAGTGGTCCGCTCAAAAAATGACTATTTTCGCTTGACACAATTTCTGTCCATGGTATCATTTTAAATTTATATTTTTTATTTTTTTATATAACCTTCTCGCTCTCACCTGTAAAGATTGAAGCGAGGGCCACGTTGACCACGAGGAGGAATCATGCGTCAATACGAAACCACCTTTATTCTTCGCCCAAACCTGGGAGAAGATCAATTCACTGAAATTATAGAGCGGACCAGCGGTATCATTACCGGTGACGGCGGTACGGTCATTGATACCGATCGCTGGGGGATTAAGCGGTTGGCCTATGAAATCAAAAAAGAAGTACAGGGCTATTATGTCTGCATGAACTACGCCGCCCCGGGCAGGACGATTGAGGAAATCGAAAGAATTTTTCGCATAGATGACCGATTGCTGCGTTTTCTGACCATCAAGCTTGCCGATGCTATTGATGCCGCAGGCATTACAAAAGAACAAGAAAATTTTGCCGCCCGCGCAACCGCAGAAACGGAAACCGACGAGACGGACAGCAGAGAAGAAAAAACAGAGACTGCCGCCGAAGCAAAACCAACAGAGGCCGTCCCTGAACCGGCAACCGAAGAAGAGACCGTGAACGAGGAAAAAGCTGCCGACAAAGAAGAACCTGCTGAAGAAGAAAAAACCGCCGCCGAATAGGGCGCAATAAGGAGTATACATCATGGCACCACCTAAAAAAATGTTTTACAGACGGCGGGTTTGTCGTTTCTGTACGGATAAAGAGCTGGTCATGGATTATAAGGATCCAAAAACCCTGCGTAATTTTGTCACCGA
>JALSNT010000449.1 GCA_026986885.1 Desulfobulbaceae bacterium | reverse complement strand
TATCATCTTCTTTAGATATACCATGGCTTGAAGAGCGCCGGTATTGTAGATGCCAAGAGGTCGACCACCTGAAACAAAACGGGCAGACCGGGGCATTTCCCTGGTGCCGGTGGCCAGCAGTACCCGGGTGGCCTGTATTTGTTTCATACCCTCGGTACTGGTAACCTGCAGAAGGCCACCGGTTCCGAGGCGGGTAACGCTGTGGCCGAGCAGCAGCGGGATACCTGCATCCTTTATTGCCTGCATGTTCCGGCGGGCATAGGTCGGGCCGGTCATGGGACGATGATATTCTCTGAGACCAAAAGGCGGATGCCCGCAATGCCTGGGAACTCCGCCGCCCTGTATCTCCCGATCCAGGATGATGATGTCGTTAATGCCTGTCTTTTTCAGTTCCAGTGCCGCAGCAACGCCGGTGGGACCGGAACCGATTATGGCGACCCGGCAGGAGTCTTTTACAGGGAGCTCAGTCATCAGCTTCTCCGCAGGCAAGGGGGGAGGCAAATTTTCCCCTGGTAAGTTCAGCCAGCCGGGCGGAGCAGTAAAAACCCTGGCATCTGCCCATGGTCACCCGGGTACGGCGTTTAAGGCCGGCAAGACTGTGGGCCGGCAGTTTACCGCTGAGGGCGGCATTGATCTCACGTCTGGTGACCATTTCACAGTGACAGACTATTTCACCAAAACCAGGTTTGGTGAAATCCCTGGGCAGGTGTTCGGCAAGATTGGGGACCCGGGGAATAATCGGATTTTCAAGAGGTGTGAACTGCGCGCCCTGTTCGCAGAGCAGGGCATGGGTATGCCGGGCAAGCCCGAGAGCGGCCGTAAGGCCGGTGGACCGGATGCCGCCAAGGGTGATCCAGTTTCTTTCCCGATCATTTCTGATCCGGTAGGGAGACTGTTCCGTGGCAGGACGGATACCTGCATAGGTGGCAGTGACAGGAATGGTATCCAGGCCGGGGAGCATGTTTTTTGCCCTGTCCGCCAGCATGTTCAGTATTTTTGTGTCCACGGAGGCATCGTCCCTGGATTGCTGGTCTTCGGCGGTGGGCCCTACCATCATGTTGCCGAAAATGGTGGGAAAGAGGACAATTCCCTTGGTACGTTTAGAGGGTACCGGCAGGATGATGGAGTGAATTAATTTTGCTGCGGCCTTATCATAGACCACAAACTGCCCCTTGCGCGGCATAATGGTGAAGTCGCTGTTGCCAAGAAGCCGCTGGTCGACAATATCACCGTAAAGACCGGCACAGTTTACCACGTAGCTGGATTTTATCCGGCCCTTTGGCGTTTGCAGCAGCCAGTGGCCCTGCTCAAAAGAACCGCCGGTAACCTCGGCATCGCAGAGAACCCGGCCGCCGTTTTCAACGGCCTGCAACAGATAGGCAAGGGGAGCCGACCAGGGATCGATAACATATTCCCGTGGTATATAAATGGCAGCCCGAACAGCAGGATTCAGGTTTGGTTCGAGCTTGAGAATTTCATCACGTTTCAGAAGTCGCAGGTCGTTGACGCCGTTTTTTATTCCTTTCTCCAGGACACCTGTCAACCGTTGTTCTTCTTCCTCTGTCCAGGCGGCCACCATGGCCCCGGTTTTCAGCAGGGGCAGATTGAACTGTTCGTGAATCTTTAGGTATTCCCGATGTCCTTCCTGCACGCACTGCCACTCCAGGGAATTGGGCGGGGCATCAAAACCGGTGTGGAGAATAGCGCTGTTTCCTTTGGAGGCGCCGTCGAGAATGTCCGACGCCTTTTCCAGCAATATGGTTTTTGCGCCCTCAAGGGTGAGACGACGGGCAACCGCGCAACCAACTACACCACCGCCGATTACGGTCACGTCCATGTCGGCTATGAGCGAGGAGGGATTTTGCTTGCTGCTCTGTATATTATTTTTCTCCATAGTGACCGAACGTTAATATAACATGACTGATCGGGCAACAAAAAACTTGAATTTGTCAGCCTGCGGCGTTGAAACAGATACCGGCAGGCAATGGGTTTTGGCAGTGATTGCCACGGACCATCGCGGGATTGGAGGGATATTTTTCCTGTTTTTCAGGTGGATGAGGGTATTTTTTGGTGTGAAACAGAGGTGGTTAAGATATTGACCCTAGCTTCCTGGAGTCGATCAGTAATGGCTTTTTCCGGCATCATGTCGCACACCAGATTGGAGATACGGTCAAATCCACAGACCTCAAAGGAGGCAATTTTACCGAATTTGGATGCGTCGGCTAAAACG
>JALSNT010000448.1 GCA_026986885.1 Desulfobulbaceae bacterium | reverse complement strand
AAACTGTTGCAGGCCGCTATGGAGAATGTCATGGAACTTTGCGTCCCTCTGGTGGTGAATCTGCAGACAGGTCAAAATCTTGGCATGGAAGGTGAGTAAGGATGTCCGGAATACCGGACAAATAATTACGGAAAATCGTTTTTTCGAACTCGTTGACATGCTTTTGGCACTTTTATATGCAAAAAACCGCCTGAATTCACCCTGTGAAATACTATTTTATTTTCGGATTGTTTCTTGCATGGAACACGGTAAACGACAATCCGGATAATGGAGGGAGATATGCATCCGCGTCAGGCAGTAAGAATTCTCATGTTGAGCCCTATTTATTTTCGTCTGCGTCCCGCCGATCGCTGGCGTCTTGTTCAGGAATATTGTCAGGCTATTGATGCTCTTTATTCCGCTGTAATCGTATCATCTTGACGGGATGCTCAATTTGGGCAGGATGAAGAGATGAAGCATGACCGGCGATCAACAAAACGTTTTTGTGTCAAGGATGGTGCCATGGCCTTTCTTGATGCCGTGCCGGGGACCATCATTGATATCAGTGAAGCTGGTATTGCCGTTAACTATGTGATTTTTGAAAAGGAGCCGGAGAAGTACTTCCGACTCGATATTTTTTTTTGAAGAAGATGATTTTTTTCTGCCCGAACTGGCGGCGGAAGTGGTAGCCGATGGTCCGGTTTCGGATGCTCCCCGGTTCGACGGTACCCAGGTCCGGCGCCTCGGACTCCGTTTCTGTGAGCTTACCGGGGAGCAGAAAGATCGTAAACGTTCACCAGCACCCCATCTTCGTCCGATCAGGCCACCTCACATAGCGGGCTATAGACTCGTTGGCCTGCTTGAACGAATATGTAGCACTGGTGAACGTTTATATTTTGCAGGTAATGCAGACTAAACAGCATCTCGGTGAACGGTTACGAAAGATCAACTTCGTTATTTTATCCTGCACAACACTTCCTGCGAAGTCTGAATTATATTTCCATTTCCCCTTTTTTAAATCCGTTTTTGTAATTCAATTTTATCCTTTGCCCGCTCAAATCCGCAGTTTTTTCTGTATTATTTATAGGGACTGCAGATATTTTTCAGTCGTCATTACCTCGGCATACACAGCTCCCAGGGCGGCCATAAAGGCTCCGTGTACGTCGGCGGCGCTGATTGTTCGCTCACCAAATATAATATTTCTTGTTGCACAGGCGTCATGAATCAGTCGGCATGAAAAATTATCATCGAAAGCAGCCCTGACCGTGGCATCGACACACATGTGACTCATCATGCCGCAGATAACGAGGTTTTTTATATCGTGTTCAGCCAGTAGTTTCCTGAGGCCGGTTTCCCGAAAACTGTTTGGGTAGTGTTTTGTTAAAATAACGTCAGTGGCCGCAGGTTGCAGCAGGGGATGGATGGCTGTTCCGTCCGTTTCCGGAAGAAAAAATGATGCATCCCGGCGCAGGGAAATATGCTGCAGATAAAATACCGGCCAGTGGTTTGTGTGGAAGAGTGCACGCAGTCGTGCTGCCCGCTCAGTCGCCGGCAGCGGGTTAACCAGTTCCATACGACCACCGGCAAAGTAGTCCATCTGGTAATCTATGAGAATAAGCGCTGTTTTTTTCATGATTGTCTCCTCTTGTGGAAGAATAAACACTTTGCAGGCAGGGATGCGTTTTTTCTGGGCTGAACAGGTAATACCAATTTACGCTCAGGAAATCCCATAGTACTATCAGAAGATCTTCATCAGCTTTTCTGATGATCACTTGAGGGAAGAGACATGGAATTCTATCATCTGCGATCGTTTGTCACCGTTGCCGAAAACCGGCATCTCACCCGGGCCGCTGAACAGCTCCATGTCAGCCAGCCGGCGGTCAGTGCCCATATAAAGGCTCTGGAGGTAGAGATCGGGGTAACTCTTTTTGTAAGGACCGCAACCGGTATGCAGTTGACCACGGAAGGAGAACTGTTGTGCAGGCAGGCAAGAGTTATCCTGAGAGAGGCCGATGCATTTATACGGCAGGGTGAAGAGCTGTTGCGCACACCAAGGGGAGTGGTACGTATCGGACTCAATAGAGATGCTGAGTTTCTTCGTATAAGCGCTCTGTACCGGGAACTGCGCCGCAGTTGTCCCCATGTTGATATCGTCCTCCATCAATCCATATCGGGAACGATTGTCAAATCAGTGGCTGCAGAGGAGCTTGACTGCGGATTTATTCTGGGGGATTGCCGGGCCGAGGGAATCAGCCGT
>JALSNT010000447.1 GCA_026986885.1 Desulfobulbaceae bacterium | reverse complement strand
GATATACATAATCTATCCGGTGCCGGGGATCATGGTGATTCCTGGAGAATAGGGAATACGGTGGGAATCCGTAACGCTTAAGGGCCGGCGCTGTATGCGGGGATTGCGGCTGCATGAGGTCACTGTTTTGCCTGTGCGAAACGGGAAGACGCAGCCGATGAGTTGATCCGTAAGTCAGAAGACCTGCCGGATGGAAAATATCAGGATATTCGTCCTCTTTATCCGTGTCGCAACATGTTTGCGGCGCGGATTTTTTTTTGCCGGCCGGGACGGACAGGGAGTGAAAAAACAATGAAAAAACAAGTGGAAATGCAAACACAACTTGAATGCGCCCGCGCAGGCATCTGTACCAGGCAGATGCGACAGGTGGCGGATGACGAACAAAAAGATGTCGATTGGGTACGTTCCATGGTCGCGGCCGGTGAAATTGTTATTCCGGTACATGCAGACAGACCTGCACAAAAAATTGTTGGTATAGGCAGCGGTCTGCGCACCAAGGTCAACGCCTCCATCGGTACTTCATCCGATATTCGGGACATTGATCTGGAACGAAAAAAGGCAAGGGTTGCCGAAGAGGAAGGCGCCGATACCCTGATGGAACTGTCCACCGGCGGCGATCTGGACCGGGTCCGCCGTGAAGTCCTGGCGGCCACCAATCTACCGGTGGGAAATGTGCCGCTCTACCAGGCCTTTGCCGAGACCATCAGGAAATACAGAAATCCCAATAAACTTGATCCGGAATATCTTTTTGATCTGATCGAACAGCAGCTTGAAGACGGTATTTCGTTTATGGCCATCCACTGCGGCATTAACCGGTTTTCCATCGAACGACTGCGAAAGCAGGGCTACCGGTATGGCGGCCTGGTGTCCAAAGGGGGAACTTTTATGGTTTCCTGGATGGAATACAATAATCGGGAAAATCCTCTTTACGAACAGTTTGACCGGGTCTGCGCCCTGATGAAAAAACATGACGCGGTGCTGTCACTTGGAAACGGCATTCGGGCCGGTGCCATCCATGATTCCCATGACCGGGCCCAGATGGCCGAGATGATTATCAACTGTGAGTTGGCCGAGCTTGGCCGGGACATGGGGTGTCAGATGATGGTGGAGGGGCCGGGCCATGTACCGCTGGATGAAATCGGAGCCAATATTGTCTTGGAAAAGCGGATGAGCGGCAATGCTCCTTATTATATGCTTGGACCTCTGCCCATGGACAGCGGCGCGGGTTATGACCATATTACGGCAGCGGTGGGAGCGGCCCATTCCGCGTGGCAGGGTGCTGATCTGATCTGTTATATCACTCCGGCCGAGCATCTTGCCCTGCCCGGAGTGGAGGATGTACGCGCAGGTGTGCGCGCCACCAGGCTGGCGGCCAGGATTGGGGACATTGCCCGCGACCCTGATATGCGCGAGCGGGAAAAACAGATGGCCCTGGCCCGCCGCGATATGGACTGGCAAGCTCAGATGGAGTTGCTTATGTTCCCGGAACAGGCACAAAAAGTGCGCGAGGAACGCAGCCCGGAAAATAAAAAAACCTGCACCATGTGCGGTGATTTCTGCGCCATGCAGCGGGGTGTTTCTCTCTTTGCCGATGACATCCGGGGCGATAAAAAATCAGGGGCCGCCGATGGCGAAGCAGGCGGTCTAATCGGCACCAAAGGAAGCTCTTAGATATTCACGGTTTAAGCGGGCAATGTTGCGAATGGAGATTCCCTTGGGGCAGACATTTTCACATTCCCGTTCGTTGCCGCAGTTGCCGAATCCGGCCTTGTCCATAGCCTCCACCATGGCCCACGCCCGCCTGGCCCTTTCCGGGCCGCCCTGGGGCAGCAGCGCGAGCTGAGAAATTTTGGCGCCGGTAAACAGCATGGCCGCAGCATTGGGGCAGGCAGCCACACATGCGCCGCAGCCGATACAGGCGGCGGCGTCCATGGCCTGTTCCGCTCTGTCCTGGGCAACCGGGATGGTGTTGCCGTCCTGGGCCGACCCGGTATTGACCGATACATAGCCGCCGGCGGTTATGATGTGATCAAAGGCGGACCGGTCAATAATAAGGTCTTTGATCAGGGGAAATGCCTTGGCCCGGAACGGTTCAATAACAATGGTTTCCCCATCGCGGAAATGACGCATGTGCAACTGACAGAGCGTGGTTTCCCGCTCCGGTCCGTGTGCCGTTCCGTTGACCACGGCGCCGCACATGCCGCAAATACCCTCCCGGCAGTCGTGATCAAAGGCTACCGGTT
>JALSNT010000446.1 GCA_026986885.1 Desulfobulbaceae bacterium | reverse complement strand
GCACCTTCATTATCTGCGCTTCACGGATTTTATAATTAAGCTTTTCGTTTCTCAAATCCTTCTCTACCCGAACGCCCCTTTTACGAAGCTGCTCATAAACCCGGCAGCCATACTCGGCCTGGTCATCGGTGATATTAAGAATACGGGCCTGTTCCGGGGCCATCCACAGGGGGAAACTGCCCGCATAATGCTCAATCAGCACGCCGATAAAACGTTCAAGCGACCCCATCAATGCCCGATGTATCATTATCGGCTGATGCTGCGCTCCGTCTTTACCCGTGTAGGTTACATTAAAACGCTCCGGAAGATTAAAATCGACCTGGATCGTTGAGCATTGCCAGGAGCGACCGATCTGATCCTTAATCTTAATATCAATCTTGGGTCCGTAAAAAACTCCTTCGCCGGGATCAAGGGTATAGGACAGCCCCTTTTTCTCCATTGCCTGCTTCAGGGCCTGGGTTGACAGTTGCCAATGCTCATCGGAACCGACGTATTTTTCAGGGCGGGTCGACAAATATACGTCATACTCGTCAAAACCAAAGGTTTTAAGAATATGAAGATTGAGGTCGATAATATTAAAGATCTCTGCTTCCAACTGATCCGGTCGGCAGAAAATATGGGCATCATCCTGGGTAAAACCACGTACCCGCATCAGGCCATGCAGAGCCCCTGTTCGTTCATACCGGTAAACGGTACCAAGTTCACACCAGCGGATGGGGAATTCGCGATAGCTGTGTTTATTGGCATTATACACCCCGATGTGAAAGGGGCAGTTCATCGGTTTCAGCTGGTATTTGACCTCATCAATTTCCATGGGCGCGTACATATTTTCACCATAGAAATCAAGGTGCCCGGAAGTTTTCCACAGATCCTGCCGCGCTATATGAGGTGTATACAGCAACTCATATCCATGTCGATAATGTTCATCCTTCCAGTAATCCTCAATACACCTGCGGAGCATTGCTCCCCTCGGCTGCCAGAGGATGAGACCCGGACCGATTTCATCGGAAATCACAAACAGTCCCAGCTGTTTTCCAAGTTTGCGATGATCTCTTTTTTTAGCCTCTTCCAGGCGATTGAGATATTTTTTCAGCTCTTTTTTATCAGTAAAGGCCGTACCGTATATCCTGGTAAGCATCTGCCGATTTTCATCGCCTCGCCAATAAGAGCCGGCAACCCGCAGTAACTTGAAAACCTTGAGCCAGGAAGTATCCGGGATATGGGGTCCACGACAAAGGTCGATAAAATCACCCTGCTGATACAAACTGACCACCTCATCGGTCATGTCTTTAAGCAGTTCAACTTTATAAATTTCCCCTTTTTTCTCAAAAAAGGAAATAGCCTCTTCCCTGGACATTTCCCGTCGAAGAACAGGTTGCCGCTGTCCGGCTATTTCCGCCATTCTGGTTTCAATGGCTTCAAAATCATCCGGTGAAAATGGTGTCTCCCGATCAAAATCATAATAAAAACCATCTTCAATGGCAGGACCGATAGCAATTTTTACGGCATCGCCATACAACTCCTTAACCGCCTGGGCCATGGTATGGGCCGTGGAGTGACGAAGGATTTCAAGACCTGTTTCAGAGCCGATGCTAACCGGCTCCAGGAGACCATCTTCCTGCAGACCGGCCGACAAATCAACAGCCCTGCCGTTAAACAACACGGCAAGCGTCTGCTTGCGCACCTTATTGGACACCAGCTCCCGTAACGCCTCACCGGCGGTGGTACCAGCGGCAAAAGCAGCTTTTTCGCCATTTTGCAGGCTAACGGTAATATCTGTCATAATCGGCCCATAAAAAGGAAAGGCTGATGGCGCCGCTTACCAACAAGCGGCGCCATAGCCTTTTCAAAAAAACTGGTAGGCACGGGCGGGTTCGAACCGCCGACTTCTACCATGTCAAGGTAGCACTCTCCCACTGAGTTACGCGCCTGCGAAATTTTCTTACTGCAAATTCTCACCGCCTGGACAGCGAAAACAATGCAAAACACAGCAGTAAACCTCAAATAAATACCAGTAACACCATGGGCTGTCAAGAAAATATCACGCTCAATTCAGGTATCAACCACAAAAGATGCAAAATTACCCGGCCACCGGCCGCCTGCTGTCAATGGCATGCCCCAATGTATAGCGGTCGGCATATTTAATATCCATCCCCATGGGAATGCCACATGCCAGTCTGGTTACCCTGGTCCCGAATCTCTGCAGCTGTTCAATAAGGAATGATGCCGTAGCCTCTCCCGGAACAGTC
>JALSNT010000445.1 GCA_026986885.1 Desulfobulbaceae bacterium | reverse complement strand
GCGTCCAGATGTACCGACCGTTCCCGGATGAAGCAATTATCGGTGCCCTGGCCGGGAAGAAGCATGTCATTGTTTTTGAAAAGGCCCTCAGCTACGGCAACCAGGGCGCTCTTTATGCCGATATCAAGTCCGCCCTCTATACCACTGCCGACCGGCCCACCATCCAGAATTTTATTTTAGGCTTAGGCGGCCGGGAGATTAAGACGGAGCAACTTCTTACCGCTTTACGGCAAGCCTGTGCCGATCCCGGGACTGTCGAAGATGCTCCCCGCTGGATCGGGCTGAAATTGTAAGGCAGGGGAAGAATTTCGAATTGAAAATGCGCAATTCCGCCGGAGGCACTGTACAGCGCCTAAGGACGGGTAGAGAATAATTATGGAAAAAAAGACCACGATAGTAAACCTGACGGAAGAGGAGTTTGTCCACCCCGGAAATCGAGCGTGTGCCGGCTGCGGACTCTCCATTATCTATAAAATCGGGCTGAAGGCCCTGGGCAAAAACACCATCCTTGTCGTGCCCCCGAGCTGTCTGACGGTACTGCAGGGGCTGTACCCCATATCAACGACCAGGCTGCCGGTCGTTAATGTAACCTTTGCCTCGACCGGGGCGGCGGCATCCGGTGTCTGTGGAGCCATGAAGGCCCTGGGCAAAGATGATGTCAATGTCGTTGCCTGGGCGGGTGACGGCGGTACCGGCGATATCGGCATCCAGGCCCTGTCCGGCGCCTGTGAACGGGGTGAAGATATGATCTTCATCTGTTATGATAATGAAGCCTATATGAATACCGGGATTCAGCGTTCCGGTTTAACCCCCCAGGGTGTTTTGACCACGACCACGCCGATCAAGGGAAAACTGCAGCAGAAAAAGGATGTGCCGTCGATTATTGCCGCCCACGGCATCGGCTATGTGGCCACGGCCTCTGCTGCTTACCCCCTGGATTTATATGACAAGGTGAAAAAGGCGACCACGCTTTCCGGAACCAAATATATTCATGTTCATTCGCCCTGTCCGCCGGGATGGAGTTTTGACTCCCGCTATACCGTTAAAATCGGCAAGCTGGCCGTCCAGACCGGGCTTTTTGATCTCTATGAAATTGAAGATGGCCATTTCCAATTGACCGGCGCCTCCAAAAAGCTGATGGGCAAAGAAAGAAAACCCGTCACCGATTATTTTGCTACCCAGGGACGCTTTAAATCACTGGACAGGGACCTTGTCTCCAAGGTACAGGAGCGAATCGACGCCAAGTGGGCAAATTATTGATCGACGCCCTGACTTCTTTAGATCAGTAAGGAAAGATAGGTTGGCAAAAGGACGTGGACCTGCTTATTGACGGCAAGACAGCGTTGGTTTTCGGCGCCTCCAAAGGACTGGGCAAGGCCATTGCAGCCGCGCTTGTCCGGGAGGGGGCGCAGGTCATAATCGCTGCCAGGGGCAAAGAACAACTCAAACGGACACAGAGCCGGATTGATTGTGCGGCCTGTTACCCTGTTGATCTGCAGCGTGAGGGGGCCGGGCCGGGGCTGATAGAAAAAATCGTGCGCCAACACGGGGCGATTGATATCCTCGTTACCAACACGGGCGGTCCCCCGAGCGGATTTTTTGCCGAAATAGACAATGGCGTCTGGAAGGACCAATACCAGAACCTTGTCCTCTCACCTGTGGAAATCATCCGGGCGGTCCTGCCGACAATGCAGCAGCGGCAATGGGGCAGGATCCTTCTGGTGACTTCGATCACGGCCAGGGAACCGATTGCGGGTCTGACCATCTCCAACGTTCTCCGTGCCGGTCTGCTGGGACTGGTGAAAAGTCTCTCCAATGAAGTCGCCCGGCAAAATATCACCATAAACGCCCTCCTTCCCGGCTATACAAAAACCCGGCGTCTGGTTGATCTCCATATTGATGAAGAAAAAATATGCGAAAAAATCCCGGCCGGCCGCCTTGGAACTCCGGAAGAATTAGCCGATCTCGCCACCTTTCTTGCCTCGGAAAAAGCAGGATATATCACCGGGCAGATGATTGCCTGCGACGGCGGCTACCTGAAAGGATATTGAGCCGCACCCTGCCGCTGATTTCGTGTGCCTGAATTCAAGATACATCGATTAATGTTATGTCAGATTTTTCATATTTGGATGCAACAAAATAGGAAATGAGACCTGTGCCTGCGCCAAGATCAAGAACCTTTATTTTTTTGTCTCGTTTGAAGGGGATTATTTCAACTGCAATTTTATAAAAGTCATCAAAACATGGTATTA
>JALSNT010000444.1 GCA_026986885.1 Desulfobulbaceae bacterium | reverse complement strand
AGTCAGCATATCGGCGATCTCAAGGGACCGGACAATCTTGTTTTTTTCAAAGAATCCGTCCGCCACCTGCAGGCACTGTTGCAGATCCGCCCCCGGTGCGTCGCCTGCGACCTGCATCCCGATTACCTGAGCAGCCGCTATGCGGCCGCATTGAATCTGCCCTGTATCAAGGTGCAGCACCATCACGCCCATGCAAGAGCCATCATGGCCGAGCATGGCATCACCAAAGGGCTGGCCGTTATTTTCGACGGCGCCGGTCTCGGCGCTGACAACACCATCTGGGGCGGGGAATTTCTGCACGTCCGGGGAGCATCCTGCACAAGGGTCGGCCACCTCTCCCCCTTTACCCTTCCCGGAGGTGATCGGGCAACCAGAGAGATATGGCGGCTTGCCCTGTCACTGCTTGCCGGGACGGGCATGGACATTACCGACCTGGCCGCCCTGCCCCGCACCCTGCGCACTATTGACAAACAAACACGACGCCTGCTGGCGGAGATGATGGAAAAGAAGATCAACAGCCCGGTCTGCTCAAGCGTAGGCCGTCTTTTTGACGGGGTGGCGGCCCTGCTCGGCATCCGACAGGAAGTCGATTTTGAAGGCCAGGCGGCCATGGAGCTTGAGCATCAGGCCAGGCAGGCGGACAACAACGGTGTCAGTGGGCAGACAGGGAGACGTTACCGGGCGACAATATCCAACGAAAACAAAATGGTTCTTATCGAATACGGCCCACTTATTCATTGGCTGCTTGCAGATCTGGAAAGGGGAGTACCCGTCAGCCATCTTGCCTGTTTTTTCCACCAATGGCTTGTACGCTCCTGCATAGAGATTATAGTCTCCCTTACCGGTTCCCCGGAATCACCGGCAGCAGGCGAGACAAAAATTCTGCTGGGCGGCGGCTGCTTTCAGAATAATTTTTTATTGACACTGCTGACCGACGGACTTGTCCGGCGAAATTTCACGGTATATACCGGCAACGCCATCCCGGTAAACGACGGCGGCATTGCCCTTGGCCAGGCATACGTTGCCGGATTATCGAACCTGAATTGAGCGTTTTGCTCATCTGCAATCAAAAAAAATACAGAGGAAAACAAAAATGTGTCTTGCCATCCCCATGCGGGTCATTGAAATCAAAGGCGGCGGCGACAGCCTGATGGACCCGGCCACAGCCGTTGTTGATGCCGACGGTATGCAGAAAGAGGTGCGGCTGGATCTGGTGGACCGTTCCCCGGAAATCGGTGACTATCTTATCATCCATGCCGGATTTGCCATTAACTGTCTGGATGCGGCAAACGCGGAGATCAACCTGCAGCTCATGCGGGAGCTTGCCGAATCCATGGGGGAAGAAAACGGATCATGAAGTATATTGATGAGTACCGAAACAGGGAAATGGTGCGAACCCTGAGCGAGCAGCTCCATACAATTTCCCGCGACAGGCCGATCCGCCTCATGGAGGTCTGCGGCACCCATACCATGTCGATTTTCCGGCACGGTATCCGCAATATGCTGCCCAAATGGCTCCAGCTCGTCTCCGGCCCCGGCTGTCCTGTCTGCGTTACTCCCACCGGTGTCATTGATGCCTTTGTTAACCTGGCAAAAAGACCGGGCGTGACCATCACCACCTTTGGCGACATGATCCGGGTACCCGGAAAAAACGGCTCACTGGCCGATGCCGGGGCGCGAGGTGCAGACGTTCGCATCGTCTACTCGCCCATGGATGCACTGACCCTGGCCGCAAAAGAACCGGAACAGATGGTGGTTTTTTTAAGCGTCGGCTTTGAAACCACGACCCCGACCATTGCCGCCACGATTCTGGAAGCCGAGCGTCAGGGCGTTGACAACTTTTTTATCTTCCCGGCCAATAAAATCATGCCGCCGCCGCTGGCAATGCTGATGCAGGATCAGGACCTGCAGATAGACGGCCTGCTCTGCCCCGGTCACGTCAGCATCATTTCCGGAGCGGACAGTTTCCGTTTTCTGGTCGACAACTACAATCTTGCCTGCGCGGTGGCGGGTTTTGAGCCAACGGATATCCTCACCGCCATCCTCTCTCTGGTTAATCAGGTCCAATCAGGAAAACCCGTTGTCGACAACTGCTATAATCGCGCCGTGACCGGCAGGGGCAATGAAAAGGCCCGGGCCGTGGTCGAAGAGATATTCACGCCGACCGATGCCGAATGGCGGGGCCTTGGAGTTATCCCGGCAAGCGGCCTGGCCCTGAAAGACGGCTACGCGTCCTTTGACATCACCAGGGAACTGGACCTGCGCCCGGAACCATCTATTGAACCAAAGGGCTGCCGCTGCGGCGAAATCCTTAAAGGGCTTTGCCAACCCCGCCAGTGCCCCCTGTTCGGCAAACGATGCACCCCCGGCAACCCGGTCGGCCCCTGCATGGTATCAAGTGAGGGAACCTGCGCCGCCTGGCATAGATACGGCGCCCTGGAGGAACAGTCATGAATACGCATGTAACCCTGGACCACGGCAGCGGCGGACTGGCCGGGCAGCAGTTGGTCTCCTCGCTTTTTCTTAAATATCTGCGCGATCCCGTCCTCCGGCAACTGGAAGACGCCGCCGTCCTGCCGCAACAGGACGGCAGGATTGCGCTGACAACCGACAGTTATGTGGTGGATCCCATCTTTTTCCCGGGCGGCAATATCGGCGAATTAGCGGTCAACGGCACCATCAACGACCTGGCCATGCAGGGCGCAAAGCCGCTCGCCATCAGCCTTGGCTGTATCCTTGAGGAAGGATTTCCCCTTGCTGACCTTGAGCGCATTATACAAAGTGTTGCCGGGGCCTGTGACTACGCCGGGGTGCCGGTGGTTACCGGTGACACCAAGGTGGTACCCAGGGGCAAGGCCGATAAAATATTTATCAACACTTCAGGGATCGGTATTATTGGAGAGGGTATTGAAATTTCTGCCGGCCGCGTCAAAGAGGGCGATATTATCCTGCTCTCCGGCACCCTGGCCGACCACGGCATTACCATCCTCACCAATCGTGAGGGATTGCAGGTCGGCGGCAACCTGCAAAGCGACACCCGGCCGCTGCATTTTCTTGTCCGCAAGATTCTGGAAACGGCCCCCGCAGAGATTCACACCATGCGTGATCCCACCAGGGGTGGACTGGGAACGACCTTAAGCGAAATTGCCCGCGGCACCAATTTATGCCTGGCAATTGATGAAGAAAAAATCCCCATGCGGCCGGCAGTGCGGGCCGCATGCGAACTGATGGGCCTGGACCCGCTCTATCTTGCCAACGAGGGAAAATGCATGGTCATCGCTGATCAAAAACGGGCGGATGAGGTGTTGCGCGCCATGCGCTCGATCAAGGAGGGAAGCAAGAGCCGTATCATCGGCAGGGTAACAAAAAAATATCCGGGCCGGGTGGTTTTGACCACGGCAGCAGGCGGGACAAGGCTTGTGGAACCCCTTACCGGTGAACCGCTGCCGAGAATATGCTGAAGGCAATTTAGCTGCGCGCAAAATACCCGCATGCGGAATGCGCCGGGAGAGTTCCCCGGCGCCGGATCCTGTTGTGATACTATTTCTTCAACCTTTTCAAGAGGATATTCATACTTTTCTTCAGCAGGTCAACCGCATGGTAGGCATGATCGATCTCATCATTTGATTTTTTAGGATCGGTATACTGCAGGGGCGTCGATAACTTACCCTTGGCAATGGCGGTAACGTCACTGGTCAACTTCCCTAAACGCTTGATGATCACATTCTGGGTGAACAGAAAATTCACAAGAAACGCAAAAACAATCATGCCGATGGCAACGGGATTGGCAAAGATCATCAACAGATCCTGCCAGCTCTGGGTCGGCAGCTTTACGCTGACAATACCGCGAACATCACCGACCTTATACCCAAAGGCCTTTTCGCTGCCATACTTTTCAATAACCTCCCTGGGCGCATCCTCTGGTTGCCCGTGACACTTGAGGCAACTCTTTTTCACAAAGATCGGCCGGGCATATCTATAGGTATTTCCAACATATCCGTCGACAAATTTCCGTGCCTTATCCTCTTTAAATATCCCTATCGCCTCTTTTTCAAAGGCATCGGGCTGGTTTTTGGGTTGACGATATTCATCACTTGTAACCAGATAGGTTGCCCGCATGGCCGTTTTATTGGCGATGGTGGAAAGCTCCCTGGTGGCCAGGGCCGGGTTTTTCCCATAAAAAGTAGTGCCCGCACATTTTCTTTCGGCAAGCCAGTCGGGAAAATCCGGCGCCAGCTTGTTCACCCAAACCATACCGGTGCCCGCCACCCAGGCACGAAAGGCAATAACCTGATCGGCAACAGCTTCCGCCTCATTGCGCAATACCTCTTTGCGCAAGGTGTTCAGCCCAATGGTGAACGCCCCGCCGACCAGGGCCAGGGTCAACAAAAAAACCAGCACATATTTCAGCCGAATACTCATCTTTTTCACAATCTCACCTCATATACTTTATATTGCCGCACAATAAACGATTATAAATTTATACTCCAGTTAAATGAAATCACACGGCAGATAAAAAATACAAGGAAAAAATATCCGACTTAAATTCTTAATATAGATTTACCCGAATCAGAGGACAGAGGGCGGATGACAGTCTAGTTTCCGCCTGCGGCGCACATAACTGAGGTTGACTACTCCTGTATTCTCTGTTTCATGGTTCGGAGTCTACGCTTACCTGTTGTGCCGCTATGGCATGATGGTTTACCTGACAAATTACCTTAAAGGCAGGTTAAACAAAAATCCTTGCTGCAGAGGAAGGGGATATCGAAATTACTCCCCGGAGAGGACAAAAAACTCAACCGAGGGAAAGGCAAAAATCAGCCATCACCTCCGAAAATGCAAATGGCTTCTTCGATGAAGACTACCGGCTCGGCCCTGTACCTGCCCCGTATCTGCCCAGATAATAGAGTCCCTTTGACCTGTTGCCGTTCATTGTTGTATACACCACCGACTCAACAGTTATCGGCGCAAAACTGCTCGTCAACTCTGCTATCCGTTCCCTGCTGTGATGCCGGAACGCCACACCTTCCCGCAGTTCAAATGTTCCGTAGTTCCGGTATTTTTTCTCATAGCGCCGGTAACGTTCAATATTTCGCTGGTCGCTGTTACGTAAAAAATCATTGATATAGACAACTCCACCTGCCTTGAGGACCCTGCAAACTTCGGTAAGCAGCCGTTCCTGCCCGGCATCCTCAATAATGCAGGTCAGGACCGCCAACAGCAGGACGGCATCAAACGAATTATCGGCAAAGGGAAGACGCGGGCCTTCATAATTTTTCAAGTTCAAATCCGGATATTGCCTGCAGCCCCTGGCAATCATTTTTCCTGAGATATCAACTCCTGTCAACGCAGTGTATCCGGCGGAAGAAAGCTCATGCAAGGTCCTTCCATAACCACAGCCGACATCAAGAATCCGGGCTTTTACGGGTACATGTTTTTTGAATACTTCAATTTGCAGGGGAGTCGTCAGTTCTTTTTCTTCCGCGACCTTATTCCAGTAATCTTTCTGGGTAAGTAATGTTTTCATTGACTATTTGAGATCAGACCCCAGGCAACGTCATATAATCAGAAAATTATAAAGCAGTGGAAAAAGGAGGCGTTTTATTTAAAAAATTAGTAGAAAATAAATCCGTCCCCTTTGCACTGCTTTTTCACTGTTTCATTGTAGTTAAGCCTACATGGGACAGCACAGGTTAGCGAGGAACGAGACTCCGAGGCCTGCAGATTGGGGATGAAATGGAAATCCCCATAGGGTTTCGCTCATCCGGAGTCTGCGCTTACCTGCAACATTTTATAATCATTTATTTTTTTTCAATTGCAGATAAATAGAACCCTCAATTTAGGTTACATAAATGCCCGGTAGATGAGCTTTGCGCACATGGCCAAAAGGATAATGCCAAACAGGATACGGATGCCTCTTCCCTTGAGTTTTTGCACCATGATGCGTGAACCAATCTGGCCGCCGGCAAAAGAAAAAATTGAGGCAAGAATAATGAACTTCCAGTCAAGTGTGGCCGTGGCAGCATGGGTGATGAATCCTGAAAATGAAGAGAAACAGACAATAAAAATAGAAGTGGCCGCAGCAACCTTGGTGGGAACTTTGAGCATATAAATCAGCAATGGGACCACAAATACCCCACCGCCGATCCCCAACAGACCTCCCATAAAACCTATGACAAAGCCAATACCGCCCCCACCTATAACCCTTACCTGACGGCTTACCTCCGCACCCTCGCTCTGGACCTTTTTCGAAAACAACATTCGCATGGCCGCTAAGAAAAGGACTGCGGACAGGATGCCGAGAAAGACCGACATATTGATTCTGTGGGTCATCATCGCTCCTATTGGCGCGCCAATCAGCGAGGTCACCACCAGCGGGATGGAAATGGAGTAATCGACCATTTTTTTCCGCATATAGACAATAAAAGCGGAAAGAGCAGCAATGCCGTTAAAAAAAAGAGACGCCGCGACAGCTGTTGAAATCGGAAAACCAAGCAGGACAAAAAGAGGAGAAAAGATGAGCCCTCCCCCGAGACCGATCATGGTTAAAAGCAATGATGAGACAAATATTATCGGCAGAAGAATAAAAAGATTCATAGCAGTTGAAAATATAGCTAATGGCGTCGCAAAAACTACGATTTACTGCGTCATGCATGTCGGGATGATTCAAGACATACTACCTGTGTGGTCATGACTCGCCCCAGCATACCACTCCTCGAAGTCTCGCAAGCTCACTTATCTGTATATCTATTTTTTTTGTACTTAGCCATCTTTGAATTTATTGTGACTTTTGTCGAGTTCATCATAGTTGTAACTACGACAAAACAACAGGGAAAATTACCACATCAGTTTTCCATTTTCCGTTTTCTGGACGCGGACCATGGTAATTCCCGCCTCTTCGACGGCAATGATCATCTCTTCACGGTCAAAAAGCAGGGATTGCCCGGCCTTAAAAAATGGGACGAATTTATTTTATCTATAAAATTAGAGAATTAATCCGTTCCCTGTTCACGTCCAGAAACATTTATAATGCAATATTTTCCAGTTATTAGAAAAATCTCTTTTTGCCCCTATGATTTGATCATTAAAGCCAAAGTAAGAAAAAACAGAAGGCTCTTACGTGGCCCCCTGCATGAAAAAAATATGGAGCCAGGCCTTGAACCGGCAGGATGCCGCACCACATAATCGTGATACAAAGCAGCCGGAAAAACTAAGGTATCTCTCATGATTACGAACCTTTCATACCAGAAAAATAACGAAAATTCAAAAGGATTACAGAAAGACTTCTCTGCCGGTGCTGGTGATTCTCCAAAAAGAGAGAAAAGAGAGGGAAAGGAGAGAGCGCAATCAAAAAATTCCGTCAACATTTTTCGGCCAACAGGGAAAGCCTATGGATAAAATCATCTGAACGGGTAAAATTATCCTGAAGTTTCTGCGGTGTCTTTTGTAAAGATCCGTAAGTCTCATTAAAAAATCCAATTATAAAATCACGGTGCAGCTCCCTTGATTTTGCCAGCATTGGGGCGGCATTGTTGCGGATATCGGTATCGAGTTTGGCTAATTCAGCGATAAATACCTTTTCCCGGTCTGCAGACAGCAACATTGTAACCATGGCTTTAATTCCTCCATCATTGACATAGGAGGTAAATCTTGTAAAATCCTCTTCGGTTAACTGGTCCGCCCCGCCGAACATCTTGATTATTTTAAAGATAAATGCAACCAGACCGCTACCGCAGATCTCTTCAATAAATTGCTGATGGGCGGCAATCGCCCGTCCGGTATCGGCAAGAAGCCGGCCATAATCGGCCTGTTCCTGCCCGGGGTACATGACATAGAGAGGATGCAAAACATCCTGCTGGATTTCCTTGATCCTCTTTCCGACGGTGAACGGGTTAATCATGGCAGCCTCATCTCAGCCGACAAAAGGACAGGCCCTGTATCGGCAGTCTTATATTTTCATCATTTCGAACTATAAGCAGATTATACATATTCCAGGCTTCCTTTTTCACATATTTGTTCCTCAATTGAGCCATTTTCATTTCGCCCCAAGCAAAATCCTTACTGCAAAGGAAGGGGGTATCGAAATTACCCCCCGGAGAAGACAAAAAACTCAACCGGGGAAAGGCAAAAAATCAGCCCTCATCTCCGAAAATGCAAATGGCTCCTGCGATGAAAACTACCGGCTCGCCCCTGTATTTGCCCCGTATCTGCCCAGATAATAGAGGCCCTTTGACCTGTTGCCGTTCATTGTTTTATACACCACCGACCCAACGGTTATCGGCGCAAAACTGTTTCTCAACTCTGCTATCCGTTCCTGGCCGTGATGCCGGAACGCCACACCTTCCCGCAGTTCAAATGTTCCGTAGTTCCTGTATTTGAGATTAGACCCCAGGCAACGTCGTATAATCAGGAAATTATTGAGCAGTCTCATGGTCGACAGCCTTAAAGACACCGTTGCCCGAACTTCCCGCATATACAACAGACGGGTTGGACGGATCAATGGTAATGACGTTCATGCCAAAAACTCCCAGCCCGTTATTGACCGCAGTCCAATGTTCCCCTGCATCGCTGCTTTTAAAAATACCCCTGCCGCTGCTCCGGTCGTGGTAGGGCGCGTCATTGGTTGCCGCGTATAGAATGTTGTGGTGTAATGGATGGATGGCAATGGAAACAACATCAAGGTTATCTTCCGGGCCAAAGCCGTTGCTTACCCGTTCCCACCTGCTGCCGCCGTCACTGCTTTTATAGACCCCGCCATAAAATGTTTTCTGCTCGCCGTGATCATATTCACTGCTTGCCGCCGTGTAGATTATTCCGGGGGAGCCCGGCACAACACCAATATCCAGGACGCTTGGCTGGCGGGGATGGTTATCAATTCGCATCCAGTGGTCACCCGCATCCGTGGATTTGAACAGGCCGCCATGGGTGGTGTGATCGACATTATTTTCTGTAAACTGTCCGGCCTCAATCCCGGCATATAATGTCTGCGAATTATTGGGATCAACAAGGATTTTTCTCACCTGCAGATTCCCGTCCACCCCGAGCCCGGTATTGATTACTGACCAGTTGCGGCCGCCGTCACTGGACTTGTAGATTCCGTTATTATAACTTGCCGCATACAGGATTCTCGCGTCGACCGGGCTGTTTACATCCAGAGCAATGGACCAGACAGTGGCATCGGGAAGGCCGCCAGGTTCGCAATTCCAATTTTCTCCCTGGTCGCGGCTGATGCAGACTGTTCCCTTGTTCTCTTCCCACCATCCGGCTGCAATATAAATGTTGTCATGGTCTGCCGGATCGACGATGACGGCAAAGGTGTTGGCTGAATAATCGTACATACCTTTCTTGACCATGCCGTTTACCAGACGCTTAAACGAGTGGCCGCCGTCCGTACTTTTCAATAATCCCATATCCCAGTATCCGGCATATATGGTACCGGTATCCGTCGGATCAACGGCGACATCCTGAACGCAGGTTGTTTCCAATCC
>JALSNT010000443.1 GCA_026986885.1 Desulfobulbaceae bacterium | reverse complement strand
GTTGTTAATGATGATGGCGGTCAGATTGAGATTTCGCCTGGCGGCATGGATAAAATGATTACCACCGATGGCGGTTGCATCACCATCCCCCATGATCACCACCACGTTTAACTCAGGTTTAGCAAGTTTAACCCCGGTGGCAAAGGTCAAGGCACGGCCATGGGTGGTGTGCAGGGTATTAAAATCAAGATAGGTGGGCATCCGTCCGGAACAGCCGATACCCGAAGCCAGTACAATATCGTCCTGGTCGATGTCCAGCCTGTAAATTGCCCGTAACAGCGCCCCCATCACGATGCCGTTGCCGCAGCCCGGACACCAGACATGGGGGAATTTTTTATTATGACGAAGATATTTATGGCGCAGGGCCTGTGCAGGAATAGGCATAAGAGTAACCTGAATATAAGTGATTAAATAGTGAGTTACAACTTTATCAACTGGCCGTATATTTCCAGGGGGGTAATAAATTTGCCGTCAATTCTATTGTACTTTACGACGTTGCATTCTCCCTGGTTCACCCGTTGAATCTCACGGCTCATCTGCCCGAGATTCATTTCCGGAATCAATACCGACCGGCATTGCGCCAGCAGCGGCGCAACAATTCTCCGCGGAAAGGGAAACAGGGTGATAAGCTGCAGCAGCCCCACCTTGAGGCCGGCAGCCCTGGCATCCTGCACTGCCCGCAGTGCCGATCTGGCTACGGCTCCATAGGCAATGACAAAGGTTTCGGCATCTTCAAGAAAATAGCCTTTGGTCATCTGAATGTCAGGAAACCCTCGGGAGATTTTTTTCGTCTGCCGCATATGAAATTCTTCAACTTCACTCGGTTTCTGGGTGGGAAATCCCATAATGTCATGGATAAGACCAGTTACATGGTGTCGATATCCATCACCAAAGGCGGCCATGGGTGATACACCCCGCGCATCACCTTCATATGGTTTATACCAGTCGGGCGGTACACTGGGTCGGATTCTGTCTAACACCTTGATTTCGCTGGGATCCGGCAGTTCAACACATTCACGGGTATGGGCAACAACCTCATCGGAAAGCAGAATAACGGGAACCCGGTATTTCTCAGCTATGTTAAACGCCTTGACGGTTATGGTAAATGAATCCATAACCGTGGATACGGCAAGCACGACGATGGAATGATCGCCATGGGTACCCCAACGGGCCATCTGCACATCCCCCTGGGCCGGACTTGTCGGCAGACCGGTGGATGGACCGCCGCGCATGACATTAACAATAACACAGGGTACTTCAGCGACACAGGCAAAACCAAGATTTTCCTGCATCAAAGAAAAACCGGGTCCGGAAGTTGCGGTCATTGATTTAACGCCGGCAAGAGAGGCTCCGACAATGGCGCCGATGCTTGCAATTTCATCCTCCATCTGAATAAAAGTGCCCTCTACCGCAGGAAGTTTGATGGAGAGTTTTTCAGCAATTTCAGAGGCCGGAGTTATGGGATAGCCGGCAAAAAAACGGCAGCCGGCGGTAAGCGCCCCTTCGACAATAGCCTCATTTCCCTGGAGCAGATGGCGTTGTTTGGTCGGCTCAGACATCATTCTGTCTCCTTTTGGGTTTACGATCGGAAACGGTTATCGCGAAATCAGGACAGTGGATTTCGCAGAAACGGCAACCGACACATTTATCTTTTTCAGTAATAAAAGGTTTGCCGTTTTTATCCGCCTGGATAATTTTCTGTGGACAAAAGGCTATACAGATACCGCAGGCCTTACACCAGTCATGATAAAAAGAGACATCAAATTTCTTTTTTTCCTTTTTCTTTGCCGGTGTTTTCCGAGTCGTTTGCGCCCGGGTATGTTTTTTTCCGGCTTTTTTTTCAGCCATCTGGTTCCTCGAATAACATTAAATTTTAGAATAACAGTCAATTACACACTTTAATCAGCAAACCAGCCATTCTTTAATCCCCGGCTTACATGCAACAACAAAAAAAAGCAAGAAAAACCGCTTTTTTTTTATCAGCGCCCTGCGATGACAGTGATTGTCAGGAATATTTACTTGTCAATATCCCTGGAGTTGTCTATACATTTAGTGTCATTTTTGACACGGATAAGGCCACGCATTGTTTAATGTACCTGCAGTATAAAAGGTACAAAAAGTACAAAAAGTACAAAAAGTACACAGAGGAGGAATGTCGCATGAAAAAGGGATTGTTTTTTGGAATTGCCCTGGCAGCAGCCATGATGATGAATCTGGGACCGGCCCAGGCAAAAACCCGGTTTGTCACCATTGGTACCG
>JALSNT010000442.1 GCA_026986885.1 Desulfobulbaceae bacterium | reverse complement strand
ACCCGGCTGCCGGGCTGAAGCTGGTTGCGGTGGAGGATGAAGGAGTGGTTTTTGATATTGACAGGCCGGAAGATTACCGGCGCTTACAGGGGATGTGACTGTTTATTTCCGGCCCGATGTTTTGAGGTAGGGCGTGTATAGGGCGCGCAGTTCTTCCAGGGATTCTTCAAAGACAAAGGGGATGATGCGGGCGTACAGATCAAGATTGACCAGGGCGTTGACCGAGGAGTCTTTTTCCGAGGCCGCCCGCAGACGTTTGACCATGGCCTGATTGACCTGCTGGATATCCTCGTAGGCCTTTTTTAATCCCTGAAATTCCATGTCGATCGGTTTGTTTTCTCCGGCAATGATAAACTGGGCCAGAGCGTACATGGAAAAGGCACGGTAGGTGGTCTCTCTGTCGTTGGCCAGCGGCAGGTGAAAGCGGGCCATGGGCCGGAGAAAGGCGGTACGCGGGCAACCGCTGGCTGCCATCACCAATCCCATGTATGAGGCAATTGCCCGCTGAATAGTTGTGTGCTGATGAATTTCCCGTTCGGCGGTGCTCACTTTCAGTTGTATTTCCTCATAGGAGAGCAGGGCGCTGAAACGGTGCACTATCTTGGAAAGATGGGCCGCTGCCGGGCACCATTTTTCTTCCGTCATTTCTCTGCAGTTGGGACACTGGTGAAAATCAAGTCGACACCAGTCGGGCAATGTATTGCCCTTCCGGGGCGGCAGGGTCAACCTGTCCGGGTCAAGTCGGAGAGCAAATACCTCCTCACTCCCGCCCGGCAGGCTGAACGTATATTGAATATCTATGGGGTGCATATAAATTTTGGTTTTTCCAGCACGGAAAAACTGTCGGCCGGCGTTGCGATTGTCCGTATCTCTCCCTGTTCATTAAAGGAAAAATGAATGGTCTTTGCCTGCTGGATTTTTACCAGCTCCCGGGTCGATAGTGACAGGTGGGCGGCCAACCCGTGCAGATCCGTGCGATAGATTTTATTTCTCCTGTTGTAGGCGCCGTAGCGTTTCAGATTATAAAAACTCCATAACGCCAGGATACCCGAGGCGGAGAAGATACCGATGGAAAAGATATTGAGCTGGACAAAAAACTCATCCAGGCCGCCAAGGGCCATGATATGTGAATACAGTACTTGAAAACCAAGCAGCCAGGCAACAACGCTGATCAGCGGCAGCCAGAGATAAAACCAGAATCCCCAGAAGAGAAGGGTAAGAATTCCCTCGCCGAAAATCAGGGGCATGGATTTCAGCTCCGGTCGGTTGATGATCAGGTCGTCCGGATAATTCTGCAGCGGGTCTGACGCGGCCATATTTTCGTTTTTTTGCTCTTTCTCTGTCATTTTTTCCTTTTGATGCCCCGATCGGGACTTTTCCATAGCGCTCTTTTTCCCTTTGGTTTCAGGATCGCTTTGGGCAGGCCGACGGCAATGGTGAAGATGTTGATCAGCCAGAAGGCGACCGGATACCAGATAATCCAGAAATAAATTTTTCCGAACCGTTTGTCGTATCCGGCGTCAATAATCATACTAACGGCAAACTGGATCAGGCAGGTAATGCCTAACAGCAGACCGGTCCATCCCGGCATCAGGGTTTCAATCGTCAGCATGGGCGGCAGTGGATAAATCTTGCCGACGGCCCAGAGCAGG
Source organism: Desulfobulbaceae bacterium (assembly GCA_026986885.1). Next base: position 616 of record JALSNT010000442.1, on the reverse strand, counting down.
GTAATGGCGATCATGGAATAGGCCCAGACAACGGAGGTGAAATACTCGACAAACACCATGAACATGCGGCGTCGTTTCCAGTCCCAGATGCGGACGAAATTTTTTAAAAAGACCTCGGCCCCGCCCTGGGCCCAGCGCAGACGCTGTTTCCACAAGCCTTTAAATGTTTCGGGCATGAGCAGCCAGCAGAGGGCGTGCGGCTCATAACGGATATCCCAGAAGTTTAACTGCAGCTTCCAGCTGATATCAATATCCTCGGTTACCATGTCCATGTCCCAGAACCCGACCTCCTGCAGGGCGGCACGACGAAAGGCGGCCACGGCCCCGGAAACGGTGAATACCCGGCCGTATATCCGCTGCGCTCTTTTGATAAGACCGATGATGGAAGAAAATTCACCGACCTGGACCTTGCCCAGCAGGGTGGAGCGGTTGCGTATCCTGGGATTGCCGGTAACGGCGCCGACCCGGGGACTGGTCTGCAGGTGCCAGACCATCCAGCGGGCCGCCCAGGGATCAAGAATGACATCGCCGTCGATACAGATGAGATATTCATGGCGGGCGGCAAGGGCGCCCAGGGTGAGGCCGCGCGCCTTGCCCTGGTTGGCAAGCAGGTGAA
>JALSNT010000441.1 GCA_026986885.1 Desulfobulbaceae bacterium | reverse complement strand
TATCAGAAAAATCAACCGGGAAAATAATACGACCATATTTTTAGTCGAGCAGAATGCCAACCTGGCGCTCAAGGTTGCCGACCGTGGTTATGTCCTGGAAACAGGACGGATTACCCTGCATGATAAAGCCACTGCCCTGCTTGTCGACGAGGACGTTCGCAAGGCATACCTGGGGATATAATCTTTATGGTTCAGAGTTCAGGGTTCAAGGTTCAAGGTGCAAGGCTTAGGGTTCAGGAAAAATGTTGAAACAATGGACCCTGCTTATTGTTTTTTCTGATTACCACTCAAACTCAGCCAAACTGAAATCAGGGATACCATCGCTCTTTCCGGTGAAATATATAACAACATGAATTCAAGCATAAATAAAGCAACATACAATCTGTTGTTTCGCTTTTAGCGATGTTATCCCTTTTGGCTGAGAGCAATGGTGGTAATTAAATTGTTTTTACCTAACTTTAGAGAATTAATAAAAAAAATCAGGAGGACAAACATGGATCCGGAACAGTTGATGAATGAGCTTGGTGAAGAACTGCACACAAGTATCCAGGATATGCGAGGGGCCGGCAACATCGAAGAACGGGTTCAACACAGCGAAATAGTCCGCAACCTGAGCGAATCCATGGGTGTATTTCTCCGATTGATTTCAGACGCCATGTACGCCGATTTTAACGGTTTTGAAGACGATTATGATGATTATGATGAATACGAGGAATGATGAATACGAGGAATGATGAATATGAGGAATCATCTTCCTGTTGACGGATATTTTTCAGCACCGGTACTGACTGGAGTTGATGGTGAAAAAAATTAACGTCGGCGTCATCGGCGTCGGGTACCTGGGAAGGTTTCACGCGCAGAAATACGCGGCCATGGAAGGGGTCAATCTCGTCGGGGTCGCTGATCCCGACCGGCAGCGTGCCGAACTGATTGCCCGCGAGACAGGATGCAGGCCGTTTACCGACTATCAGGACCTTCTACCCCTGGTGGACGCGGTGTCCATTGTCGTTCCCACTATCCACCACTACCAGGTGGCTGGGGACTGTATTGCCCAGGGTATTGACCTGCTGGTGGAAAAACCGTTCACCACCAATCTTGCCGAGGCGGATCGGCTGATAACGGCTGCCGAAGAAAAAAAATGTATCCTGCAGGTCGGCCACCTGGAACGGTTCAATCCGGCGGTCATTGCCATGCAGCCCTTGCTGACCCATCCCCTGTTTATTGAAGCGCATCGGATATCGGTCTTTAAAAACCGGGGCACGGATGTGGATGTCATCCTGGACCTGATGATCCACGACATCGATATCATCCTTTCCATTGTCAATTCACCGCTGAAAACCATGCACACCGTTGGCGCGCCGGTGATCACCCCGCTGACCGACATTGCCAATGCCCGCCTGATCTTTGAAAACGGCTGTACCGCCAATATAACGGTCAGTCGGATTTCCATGGACAATATCCGGCGGATGCGAATCTTCCAGCCGGGCCAATATCTTTCCGTTGATTTCAGCAAAAAGGAAGTAATGTCCATCCGGCTGAAAAAAGGGGCGCAAAATAACCAGCCGCTACCGGATATCAGCAAGTATGGTTTCCCGGATCAGGACACCCTGGAGACAGAACTCCTGGATTTTATACATAATATCCGCACCCGAACCACACCGGCTGTTTCCGGCACTGAAGGGAGACGGGCACTGGCCATTGCCCTTGAGGTGGTTGATCAGATCAAGGAGAACAGGGACCAGGTTGAACAGCTTCTTGGGCCGGTAACCAACTATTCCGGCCTTGATGGATAGTGGACAGAGAACATGAAGAGGTGAGCTGCTTGACCATCCCCCAGCCTGCGAACCGGAACAGGGAAGTTATGATCGTCAGCGGCGAGGCCTCCGGCGATATGCACGGTGCCCGCCTTGTCCGGGCCATGCTTGAGCAAGACCCCGATATTTCCTTTTGCGGCATGGGTGGGCCGGAGCTTGAAAAAGCTGGTGTGAACATTCTTTATGACGCGCATAAGCTTGCCGTTGTCGGCATTACCGAGGTCATCAGTCACCTCGGCGACATCCTGGCCGCCCGCCGCATACTGACAAAACGTATGCGGGAGAGCCGCCCTGCCCTGTTAATCCTGATTGACTATCCTGATTTCAATCTCCTGTTAGCGGCAAGAGCGAAAAAATTAGGTGTCCCTGTTTTTTATTATATCAGCCCGCAGGTCTGGGCCTGGCGCAAGGGCCGAACACGAAAAATCGGCCGGCTCACCGACCGGATAGCGGTTATCCTTC
>JALSNT010000440.1 GCA_026986885.1 Desulfobulbaceae bacterium | reverse complement strand
CCCGACGACAACCGGTTGACCCTGATCACCGGTGGCGGACCCGGTATCATGGAGGCGGCCAATCGCGGCGCCTTTGATGTCGGCGCTACTTCGGTCGGCCTGAATATTACCCTGCCGCATGAGCAGTATCCAAATCCCTATATCAGCCCGGATCTCTGCTTTCGTTTTCATTACTTTGCCATCCGCAAACTGCATTTTCTGCTGCGGGCCAGGGCGTTGGTCGCCTTTCCCGGCGGCTATGGAACCATTGACGAATTGTTTGAGGCCCTCACCCTGATTCAGACCAGGAAGATTGATCCACTGCCGGTGGTACTCGTCGGCGAGTCTTTCTGGCGGCAGGCCATCAACGTGGATTTTCTCGTTGATGAGGGCACCATTGATCCCGAAGACCGGGAACTGTTCTGGTATGCGGAAACGGCGGAAGAGATCTGGCAGTCCCTAATGGACTGGTACGCCCATAACGGTCATCCTCTTCTTCCGTAATCCCCGGTTATGAAAACATCACATCTGCGGCTGCGGGGGCTGATTTTCAAGGAAAGCCTGCAGATTATCCGTGATCCATCCAGTATCGGTATCGCCTTTTTCCTGCCGGTTCTGCTGCTGTTGCTCTTTGGTTACGGGGTATCGCTTGACGCGCGCAATGTAGCCATTGCCCTGGTGGTGGAGCAGCCCGGCCCGGAGACTTCTTCTCTTATCAGCGGCTTTCGGCAATCGGAATATTTTTCACCCCGGGTCATGTTTTCCATCCAGCAGGCCGAGCAGGCCATGATGGAGCGGCAGGTGGACGGCATTGTCTGGTTGCGGGCCGATTTTGCCCGGCAACTGCGTTCCGGAGAAAGCGCACCGGTTGCGGTTATTGTCAACGGCGTCGATGCCAACAAGGCCAGGCTTCTCCAGGGTTATGTCAACGGCGTCTGGCTGCAGTGGCTCTCCAGAACGGTTACCGCGCTCGGACGTCCTCTGCATATTCCGATTAATGTCGAACAGCGAATCTGGTACAACCCGGCGGTCCGCAGCCGCAATTATCTGGTACCGGGGTTGATAGCGGTGATTATGACCCTGATCGGCGCCATGCTCACCTCCATGGTGGTTGCCCGGGAATGGGAACGGGGCACCATGGAGGCCCTGCTGGTGACGCCGGTGCGGGTAAAAGAAATACTCCTGGGCAAGATCGTTCCCTATTTTATTCTCGGTATGGGCGGGATGCTGCTCTCGGTGATCATGGCGGTTTTTCTCTTCCATGTGCCGCTGCATGGCTCCGTCATCGCCCTGACCGTGGCCTCGGCCCTGTTCATGCTCACCGCCATTGCCATGGGCCTGCTGATCTCAACGGCGGCCGGCACCCAGTTTGTTGCCGGCCAGGTGGCCATTGTCATTACCTTTCTGCCTGCCTTTATCCTTTCCGGCTTTGTCTTTGACATCGGCTCCATGCCGCTTGGTATCCAGTGGTTGACCCATCTGGTTCCGGCCCGCTATTTCGTGGCGATTCTGCAGACGATATTTTTAGCCGGGGATGTCTGGTCTATTTTTTTTATCAACTGTGGCTGGCTCACGCTCATGGCGGCCTTCTTTTTTATTATTATCCGCAAAAAATCACATAAGAGGCTCAGAATATGATTCTGATGCTGCGACGGATTTTTTCTCTGATGGTCAAGGAGTTCCGCACCCTGCTCACCGATAAGAAGAGCAGGATGGTGCTGATAGTGCCGCCGGTGGCCCAGTTGATCGTATTCGGTTATGCGGCCAGCTTTGAGCTCAATCATATCAACTATGTCGTTTTTAACGAGGATCGAGGGGTGGAGTCCCGGCAGCTGTTAGCGGGTTTTGCCGGTTCCGATGTTTTTATCCGCTATGGCACCATTGACCATAATGCGGAAATCAAGCCGCTTCTCGATACCGGCAAGGCGCTGCTGGTGCTGCATGTCGGCCAGCAGTTTTCAGAAAACCTGCACCGGGGAACACCAGCGCCTCTGCAGGTTATTATTGACGGCCGTAACTCCAATACGGCCATGCTGGCCCTGAATTATGTTCGCGAGATTGTCCAGGCCTTCACTGAAAACCGGACCCTGCGTCGTGGCGGTTCCGGGCCGCCGGCGGTTCTTATCCAGCGTTCCTGGTTCAACGCCACTCTGGATTCCCACTGGTTTATTATTGTCGGTATTGTCGCCCTGCTAAACCTGGTGGTCACCCTGGAAGTCACCGCCCTGTCCGTGGCCCGGGAACGGGAGGCGGGTACCTTTGACCAGCTGCTGGTCACGCCGATGACGCCCTTTGAAATCCTGGTGGGCAAGTCTCTGCCCGGTCTCATTATCGGCGCCCTGGAGGGTACCTTTATCATCACTCTCATTGTTCTCTGGTTTCATGTGCCGCTCCGGGGCAGCATACCGGCGCTCTATCTGGGGCTGTTTATCTTTCTGCTCTCGGCCATCGGTATCGGTCTGATGATTTCCTCGCTGTCGGTTACCCAGCAGCAGGGATTGATGGGGGCCTTTCTCTTCATGGTACCGGCGGTTATTCTGTCCGGGTTTGCCACTCCCATTGAAAACATGCCGCAGTTGGTGCAGACCCTTACCTATCTTAATCCGATGCGCTATTTTCTGATCATTGTCCGTGCGGTTTTCCTGCAGGGGGCGTCATTTGACCTGCTGTGGAGTCAATACTGGCCCATGCTGCTGATCGGCCTTGCCAGCCTGAGCATGGCCGGTATTCTTTTCAGAAAACGCATGTATTAGGGGTATGGATAACGTCTTCTTATTACTGTGCATTTCCATCGGCGTGGTGGTTTTCTTTGATTTTACCAACGGTTTCCATGACGCCGCCGATATGATCGCCACCTGCATCGCCTCCCGGGCCATGAAACCGGGAATGGCAATCCTGCTGGTGACAACTTTCACCTTTTTAGGTCCCTTTGTCGGCGGCCTGGCAGTGGCCGATACCGTCGGCCAGTTTGTCCGTATCCAGGGGCAGACGCCGCTGTTTGCCGAAACCATTGTGCTGGCGGCGATCCTGGCGGCGGTCTGTTACAACCTGCTCACCTGGAAACTGGGCCTGCCCACCTCATCATCCAATTCCCTGGTCGGCGGTCTGGTTGGTTCCGGCCTGTATGCCATGGGAAGCGGCAGTGTCAACTGGGGATTTTCCGCCTTGCTGCATGGAGAGTTGACCGGTGTGGTTAAAATCATCATCGGCCTGTTTATCTCACCCCTGGCCGGTTTTATCGGCGGCTTTCTCTTGATGGGTCTTTTCATGCGTCTTTTCCGCAGGCTTTCCTTTAAATCACGAAAACTGTTTATCTTCAGCCAGTATCTGACCACGGCCTGGCTTGGCTTTACCCACGGCACCAATGACGCCCAGAAGGGCATGGCCATCATCGGCATGCTGCTGCTCTCCAGCGGTCGTTACCCGGTTTATACCATACCCGACTGGGCGATCCTGCTCTGCGCGACCTCCATTACCCTGGGCACCCTGTTCGGCGGCTGGTCGATCATCAAGACCATGGGGTTCGGCCTGTACCGTATCCGCACCCTGCATTCGGTGGCCGATCAGATCGGCTCCGCCCTGGTCATTTCCGCCGCAACCGCCATCGGCGCGCCCTGCTCAACTACCCAGGTGGTGACCTCCACCCTGCTCGGGGTCGGCGCCCAGGAAAAACCCCGGCATGTGCACTGGACAACCGCCCTGTCCATTGTCAAGGGCTGGCTCTTCAACCTGCCGGTCTCCGCCCTTATCGGCGCCGTGTTCATGATGATTTTATCACATCTGTGGGGAGTACAATGAAAAATCCACTTGATCTACTGAAACAATATATCCTGCCCGAAGAGATCGATTTTTTTAAAGAGCTGCGCCGGCAGGCCGAGGCTACCCGCGATACCATGGATGACCTGTACCGCTGTTTTATCGAGGGCCGGGAGCAGAGCTGTCAGGCCGTGCTTGCCGATGAGCACCGGGCCTGCGAACTCAAGGAGGGCAACATGCATGATCTGGGTCGTGCATTTATTACGCCGGTGGACAGGGAGGCGATTTTCCGGGCCATCACCCATCTTGACTGGATCGTGATCTCCGTCAAGCACCTGGTCATGGAAACCAGGGCCTACGGCCTGGATAATATGCAGGAATATAAAGAGATTCTGCTGGAGCTGCGCAACTGTGCCGATCTTCTCTGCCGGGGTTTTTCAGCGCTCGAAAAAAAGGACCTGGCACAAACGGCGAAAAAGGCGGAGGCAACCCGTGAGCTGGCCCATAAGATGACCGAAACCTATGTCCGGGCCATGGCCCGGGTGGCCGAGGGCGACGATATCCACCTGATGTTCAAACACCGGGAGGTTCTCTCCCAGATCAAATCCATTGGCAAACGCTTCCATGTGGCTGCCAACACCCTCCAGGATATCACCATGAAATTAGGCTGAAAAATGGGAAAAGACCATTATTGTCCGGCGAAGTTAAAGAAAGGATGGCGGCAGAGCCGGGGGCGGTGAGATGCCGGCCCGGGAGGCGCAGGCAACAGTCGGTATCGACAGGTTATGCTACCTGTTGCCTGTATTGAGAAGAATGGCTGTCCCGGCCCTTTTGTGGGATCAATTCTTTGAAAAATTCAATGGAGGGATAATGTGCCGAGTAGCGAACCTGCTTGCGGCTTGAAGGCCGGGCCACATAAATGAGGTGTTCCATGCCGAAGGCCCTGGCCGCCTGCAGGACCTTTTCGGTATCGTCGGCCAGCAGGGTTCGTTTTTTGTCGAAATGTAGCGTTTGTTCCAGTCTGCTCCAGAACTTTTTGTTTTCCTTGGCAAAACCAATCTCTTCGGCACAGATAATACGGTCAAACCAGGGGCCGATGGAGGTTTTTTCCAGCTTGATGGACAGGGTGCCGGAGTGGGCGTTGGTGATCAGGAACAGTTTTTTGCGCGCGGACAAACAAAATTCCAGAAATTCGATAACATAGGGATGGACACCGATCAGGTGGTTGATCCGCATTTTCAACTCTGGAATATCAAGCCCCAGTTCACGGGACCAGTAACCAAGGTCTGTCCAGTCCAGGGTATTCTCTACCGCCCGGTAGCGGCCAAGCAGTTCCTGGCGGGCCTCCTCCACGGACATGTCATGCAGCAGGCTGTAATGTTCAGGGATATATTGCTCCCAGAAATAATCATCAAAATGTTTATCCAGCAACGTACCGTCCATATCCAGCATAACGGTGTCAATATCATTCCAGGAAAGATCCGGCGTTATTTTTTCAGGTTGTTGACTGGTCAGCACCATCTGTCTTGGTCTCTGGATAAGGGCAGTTTGCTCAATTTAAATTTTCGTTGATAATAAAGCTAACACATTCTCGATCTGTTGGAAAATATTTTCTTCAGGGAGCAACGGGACAATGAGGCGGTGATCGGCAGTGATGCGCATGATTTTTTTTCGTCGTTCTTTTTTTGCTCTTTTTTTATCCCTGTTCAGCAACCGGAGAAGATCTTCCGGCTGGACGACCGTGGTGTCGACAAAGGAGTAGATCAACGCCTCCGGCCCCTGTTCAAGTTTATCAATCCCCAGGTTGCGCAGGTGATGTTTAAGGCCGATCATCTTCCAGAGAGCCAGGGCCTCAGCCGGCAGGCGGCCGTACCGGTCTTCAATCTCATCCTGGAGGTCGGCAAGGACCTCGGGAACATCGTTGCCTGCCAGCGAAAGTCGGCGATAGACATGATAACGCTGGCTGGTATCTCTGATGTAGTCCTCGGGTAAATAGGCGTTGATCCGGAGATTAATCTCAGGGTCAAGCGGCGGCTGGTCCGTACCGCCCTGCTGCAGTCGTTTCAGATCTTCCACCGTAGACTGTAAAAGATCAAGATAGAGATCATAGCCCACGGCGGCAATGTGTCCGGACTGGGAGACGCCTAACAGGTTGCCGCCGCCCCGGATCTGCAGATCATTCATGGCCAGTTTGAAACCACTGCCCAGCTCGGAGGCATCCATGAGTGCCCGTAATCGTTTTTTGGCATCAGCTGTCAGGTCCTCCAGCGAGGGAACGAGCAGGTAGGCGTAGGATTGTCTGGAGCTGCGGCCGACTCTGCCCCGTAACTGGTAGATGTCGGCAAGGCCGAAATGATCGGCCCGGTTGATGATAATGGTGTTGGCATTGCTGATATCAAGCCCCGATTCAATGATGGTTGTACAGACCAGGATATCAAGATCATGGTTGATAAAACGGACCATGACATCTTCTATCTGCGCCGGTGGCATCTGGCCGTGGCCGATGCCGATTCTGGCCTGGGGGACAAGCGTGGCTAAGTGTTCGGCAACCCGGGCAATGGAGCGTACCCGGTTATGAACCAGAAAGAGTTGACCTCCGCGCTGTAGTTCGCGCTGGACGGCTTCGCGGATGACCAGGTCTTCATTGCGGGCAAGAAAGGTTTTTACCGAGCGGCGCTGTCTGGGTGGGGTGGAGATTACGGAAAGATCCCGGATACCAAGCAGTGACATCTGCAGGGTCCGGGGGATGGGGGTGGCGGTCAGGGTCAGGACGTCAACGCTGCTTTTGATTTTTTTGATTTTCTCCTTGTGGGCAACCCCGAATCGGTGCTCTTCGTCAATAATAAGCAGGCCGAGCCTGTTGTAGACGATATCCTTTGACAATAGCCGGTGGGTGCCGATCACCAGGTCCATGGTTCCGTCTTTAAGACCCGTTCGGATCTCACGTTGCCGGGCAGGAGTGCGAAAACGGTTGAGGCAGGCAATATTGACGGGAAATCCCGTAAATCTCTCGCGAAAGGTTTTGGCATGTTGTTCGGCAAGTACGGTCGTCGGTACCAGAATTGCCACCTGAAATCCGTCTTCTATCGCCTTGCAGGCGGCGCGAATGGCGACCTCTGTCTTGCCGTAGCCGACATCGCCGCAGATAAGCCGGTCCATGGGTTGTTCCCCGGTCATATCGTCTATCACCTCGGCAATGGCGCGGGCCTGGCCGTCGGTTTCCTCATAGGGAAAGGAGTCTTCCAGGTTACGATAGAGTTCACCGGGAGGCGTAAAGCTGTGTCCGCGCTGCAGTTCCCGGCGAGCATATATATCAAGCAGCTCCGCGGCCACTTGCCAGACCGCCTCGGTCACCCTCTTCTTTGTCGCCTGCCAGCGGCTTGAGCCAAGCCGGTCAAGCCGGGGCCGCCGGTCGTCAAGGCCCTGGTAGCGACTGACCCAGTGCAGGCGGTCCACCGGCACATAGAGTTTGTCGTCGCCGCGAAATTGCAGCAGAAGAAAATCGGAATGTCTGCCGGCGAGTTCCATGTTGACAAGTCCCTGAAAACTGCCTAATCCGTGGTCACGATGGACGACAATATCACCGACCTGCAGGGTCTCCAGGCTGATCGGCTGCCCCTTGCTTTTTCCAGGATTTCTTCGTTTACCGCCCAGTTTTTTTTCACCAAACATCTCGGCGGCGGAAAGAATATGCACCTGCTCGTCCCCAAGGTCAAAACCTTGGCTCAAGGGATGTTCAACCAGATAGATATGCCGACCCTCCAGCCTCTGTACGGTGATCGGCGCTGACAGCCGTGCGGTTTCCAGAGAATAGCCGGTAAGGATTTCCTGCACATGCTCCAGTTGTCTGCCGGACATGCAGGCAATGATGCTGGTTGCACCCTGACGCGCCCAGTGGATCAGCCGGTCGGCCAGCGGTGCCAGCAGCCCGCGCTTCTGCCGTTGCAGCTCTATCTCCTGAACGAGCAGGGAGTGATCACCGTTATGCAGGTGCAGGCAATCTATTTCGCTGTCCGGATCCGGTAGTCCGCAGATGCCGATGTGGGAGAAGGTGTGCAGGAAGTCCGCTTGTTCATCTTCTGTGAGAAAGAGTTCCTCAGGCGGGAGGGCCGCCCGGTTATCGGCGAGGGCGTTTGTATAATTTACTTGGATACGTTCCCTGATCAGATCGCTTGCCTGCCTGGTAGCGACGGGATCAAGGGTAACGATGATGCTGTCGTCGGCCAGATAATCAAAAAAGGTATCAAGACCGCCTGCGTGCTGATAGAGCAGGGGCAGAAAAAATTCGCAGCCGGCAAACGGGATCCGGTCGCTCAGCCGGGTAAGGAGTTTCTGCGCCGCATCGCGGGGCCATGGGAAAGAAGAGATTTTTTCTTTGATTTCGGTCGGCCATTGTTTGTCATCATTTTGCCCGGTAAAGAGGAGATCGGTTGCGGGCAGGAGGATGACCTCGCTAAGTTCATCTTTTGAGCGCTGGCTCACCGGGTCGAAGTTGCGGATGGATTCAACGGTATCACCGAAAAAATCAAGACGCAGAGGCCGCTCCTCTCCGGTGGCCGATGGGGAAAAAATATCTATAATCCCGCCGCGGACAGCCATGTCGCCGGGGCGGCGAACCATGTCGCATTGCTCATAGCCCAGACCTGTCAGGGTGGTAATCAGCTGTTCCCGGTCGACTTCTTCACCGCTGATAATCAGTTCACAGTGTTCGCCCAGGATCCGTCGGGGGATAACCCGGCGCAGGAGAGCCTCAACCGAGGTGAAGACAATCAGTGGTCGGTCAATATCCTGCAGGCGGTAGAGGGTGGACAGCCGGGCAGCGGTTGTGGCCGGATCCGGTGCGAGCGCAGTATAGGGCGGGATCTCGAAACTGGGATAAATGAGAATGGGGGCATCGGTAAAGAGTGCGGTGTCGCGGGCAACAGTTTCAAGCTGTTCATCTGCGGGGACAAGACAGCAGACGGTTCGTTGCAGGGTATCACAGAGCCCGGCCAAAAGCAGTTGGCCGCTGCTTCCGGCCAGACCCGTGATATCAAACCGCTGTCGTCCCCGTGCCCGCAGTCGTGTCAGAATAGACTGCATGCGGGAAATCGGCGGCGGTTAAAAAGAACCGCCCATGGTGAAGTCCCAGTTGGAGCTGTCTTCGCCGTCCTGCTTGTCCAGGTTATAGCCCCAGGCCAGCCGGATCGGCCCCATGGGTGACATCCACATAAAGCCGACGCCGGCGGTTTTTTTAACGTCGCCGAAGTCCCAGTTGTCTTCAATGGCATAGACATTACCGAAATCGGTAAATACCTCTCCGTGCAGTCCTGCCTGCTCAAGCAGAGGAAACTGGACGGCGATATTGGCATACCACATCTTGTCACCACCGATTTTTTCGTTGGTAACCGGATCGACCGGACTGATACTGACGGAGGGAAAACCACGGATACTGTTCATCCCGCCCAGGTAGAACCTTTCATACACGGGCAGTTTTTTGTCGTCATCGGCAAAGATCTGGCCGGCTGCCGCCTTGGCATGGAAGACCGTTTTCCAGAACATGGGAAAATACCAGGAGCTGGATCCCTCGAGTTTGGTGTATTCTGCATCGCCGCCCAGCCAGCTGCCGGCATGCCGGACGCTGATGGAATTCCTGGAACCGGAATCGGGTAGAAAGCGGTTGTTTCTGGTATCCCGCAGGAAACGGACATGGACGGCACTGGTCAGCTTGATATCCTCGGAGTCTTTGATGACCTGGGATGCGTCGGGCTTGACATCGCTCAAGGTCGTGTTGTCCAGGGAATAGCCGTAATAGATGTACCATTTTTCAAAAAACGGATGCCCGAAGCGGA
>JALSNT010000439.1 GCA_026986885.1 Desulfobulbaceae bacterium | reverse complement strand
CGGAAAAGATTTCTGACGGCGAACAGATGCGTCATCCCCTGGTGGTCATGTCGGATGAGGAAAACCTGCCTGCCGTCAGTAACCCCGCCCTGCACAGATACCTGCAGGAGATCAGTCAGTATGAGTTGTTGTCCAGGGAGGAGACCGAAGAACTGGCCGCCCGCTTTCAGAAAACCGGTGACCCTGATGCCGCTTACAGACTTGTTTCAGCTAATCTTCGCCTTGTCGTAAAAGTGGCCATGGATTTCCAGAAATATTGGATGCAGAACTTTATGGATTTGATTCAGGAGGGTAACGTTGGTCTGGTTCAGGCGACAAAAAAATTTGACCCGTATCGCGGGGTAAAGTTTTCTTATTATGCCGCCTACTGGATTCGTGCCTATATTCTGAAATTTATCATGGATAACTGGCGGCTGGTTAAAATCGGCACGACCCAGGCCCAGCGCAAGTTGTTTTTCGGCTTGAACAAAGAACGTAAACTGCTTGAATCTCAAGGATTTAAACCAGAGGTAAAGCTGCTGGCAGATCGGTTGCATGTCAAAGAGAATGAAGTCATTGAGATGAGCCAGCGGATGGACAACTGGGATGTCTCTCTTGAGGCTCCAGTCCGCAGCGATTCCGAGGACCAGCAGAAGAATTTCATCCCGCAGGCAGGGCCGAATATTGAAGACCTGGTCGCCAGTCGTGAGATTCGTGAGACACTTGCTGAAGTCCTGGCCGCTATGCAGGATAAGCTCAATGAAAAAGAAAAGGTTATCCTGAAAAGCAGGCTGCTCAGCGATGAGCCGCTTACCTTGCAGACCATTGCCGAACAGTTCGGCATTTCCAGGGAGCGGGTCCGGCAGATTGAGGCTAACCTTCTTAAAAAATTAAAAAAACAACTGGAAAAGGATATGCCCGATATCCTTGATCTGTTTGGTGGCGAAAATATGGTTGTCCGGGGGCCCGACAACTGACAGGCCTCGCACGTCTTTTTCGGCCGGCGTGGACTGCCGGCTGTTGTGACCGTATTTACCGTCTGGTGAAAGGTTGCTGATTTTTTTAAAACCGTATTGCAAAAATTGAACAGGAAAAATGATAAAAGAATGAATGTGCCACTTCTGGACCTTGGTCCGCAGACGCAATCCCTGCGCAGTGAAATCATTGAAGCGGTTACCAGAGTAATAGATTCTACCCGCTATATCTTAGGCCCTGAGGTTGTTTCCTTTGAAGAAAAGGTGGCCGATTATTGCCGGGTTGCTTTTGGTGTCGGCGTTTCCAGCGGTACCGACGCCCTGGTTATGACCCTTATGGCCATGGATATCGGACCTGGAGACAGGATTATAACCACTCCGTACTCCTTTTTTGCCACCATGGGAGCAATTTTACGGGTTGGCGCATTGCCGGTATTTGTCGATATCGAAGAAGATAGTTTTAATCTTGATCCCGTTGCCCTTGCAGAGGTCCTGGAGCGCGAGCAGCGACTGGGTGACAGTATCAAGGCAATATTGCCCGTACACCTGTTCGGGCAATGTGCGGATATGGATCGTATCCTTGCCATTGCCCGCAGATATGATCTGCCGATTGTTGAAGATGCCGCCCAGGCCATAGGCGCCTGTTGTCCGGTTACCGATGAACGGGGAAATGTTGTATGGAAAAGGGCCGGTAGTATGGGCAAGGCAGGTTGCTTTTCTTTTTTCCCCAGTAAGAATCTCGGCGGTATCGGCGATGGCGGACTGGTTACCACCAATGATAAAGACTTTGTCAACATTCTGCGTTCCTGTAGAAATCACGGCGCCGAACCCAAGTATTACCATCCCCGGGTGGGTGGAAATTTCCGATTGGATCCGGTCCAGGCGGTCGTTTTGGCTATAAAACTGCGGCATCTCGATTCGTGGCACGCAAAACGTCGCGAAAACAGCATGATATACAGATCGTTGTTTAGGGAAATGGATTTGGCCCCCAAAATTGTCAAGCTGCCGGTTGAAAAGTTTACCGGCCGGAACGGTATGGACGATCATACCCACCATATCTATAACCAGTTTGTTATCCGTGTGCCAAATCGCGATCAGCTGCAATCCTTTCTTGGTGAGCATGGAGTGGGCTGTGAGGTTTATTATCCATGTTGTCTCCATAAACAAAAATGTATCGGTGCATATAATGACCAGGTCTTTCCGGTTGCCGAGAGGGCTGCCCGCGAGTCTCTTGCCCTGCCGATTTATCCTGATCTTAATCGGGAGCAACTTGCTTTCGTTGTCCGGACCATTGCCGATTTTTATTCCTCAAAATAGATTTATC
>JALSNT010000438.1 GCA_026986885.1 Desulfobulbaceae bacterium | reverse complement strand
AGGCCCGGAAGATCATCAAAGAGCTGCCGCCTTTTATTGCCACGGTTGGTGTATTTGTTGATAAAAAGCGGCGGGAGGTCGAAGAGATTATAGAATATTGCCGTCTGGCCTATGCCCAGCTCCATGGGCGGGAAACCCCGAAATATTGTGAACGGCTGGCCCGTTTTGCTGCGCCCTGTCAGGTAGTCAAGGCATTTCGGGTGTCTCCCGCGCTGACGGCAGAGGATATCCACCCTTATGACACTCATGTTTGCGGCTATCTTCTTGATACCTATCACCGGAAGGTGGCGGGAGGAACCGGAGAAACTTTTGACTGGAACCTGATTGTCGGCCTGGGACTGCAGCGACCGTTATTACTTGCCGGCGGCCTTAATCCGGATAATATTACCGCGGCCTTAAAAGCGGCCCGTCCCTATGCGGTGGATGTAAATTCCGGCCTTGAGACAGAGCCGGGTATTAAAGACCATGCGTTGATACGAAAACTGGTCCGTCGGGTTCGCGCCTTTGAAAATGAATGCAATGGTGATGCAGCGGTAAAACAGCAATTACCAGGTTAACGGGCAATGACCAGAGCATTGGCATAGCCGTTTTTTTCCAGATAGTGTTCATATCTTCGGGCCTTTTTCAGAGAGGTGCCGGCAAAGACCATAACGCGATAAAGATATGTTCCGGCGGCCGGAAACTGCTGAATTATAACATCCTTTCCCCTGTCGGCAAATTTTTTAGCCAGCCGGCGCGCATCTTTACGGTATTCAAATGATCCGACCTGGACGTAAAAAAGCCCGGCATCAAAATTTTTATGCCGTAGATAAAGAACCGGTTCCGGCACAGGCGCTTTGCCTGTGGCTGCTGTTTTTGTCTCTTGGGCGCGGACGGCCTCGCCCAAAGCGGTGATCCGTATCCTGGCCGTTCCCTTGCCGACCATGCCGATGTCCTTTGCCGCCGCATAGCTTAGATCAATAATACGATTCTTGACAAATGGACCCCGGTCATTGATCCTGACCACGGTTGTTTTGCCGTTATCCAGATTTTTTACCAGCAGCATGGTGCCCATGGGCAGAGTTTTATGGGCCGCTGTTTTCCCATACATATTGTAGGTCTCGCCATTGGATGTTTTTCGGCCGTGAAATGGTTTGCCGTACCAGGAGGCAATACCGCTTTCCCGGTAACCTTCGGCATTGGGAATCGGGTAATAGGTCCTGCCGCCGATGACATAGGGCCGCTGGGTGGCCCGGCCAGGGCGTTTTCGTTCATGGGGGCCGGAGGTTATATGGGGGGGGCCGCAACTGCTGACAAGCAACAGCAGGCCCAGGAAAAACGACAGGAGTTGGCAACTCTTACTCATGATCGGTTTTTTTTCCCTTGTTAAGAAGATCCTTGAAGCGATCCAAATAAAAGAGACCGGCCGGGCCCGTGGTATGAGGGGTATAGGGCAGAAAGCCGTCATTCCTGCCTGTCAGGTTGTCAAAGATAACCTTCCCCTCGCTGTCGACAGCCGAGAGGTGCAGGTTGAGAATCGGGCGAAATACTTTAATTACACCATCTCGGTCCCGGCGAACGATGACCGTTTTCCACCGTCGTTGATCAAAGCCTTTGTACCATATTCCTCTACGAATTTTACCGGTTATGCCGTCGGGCATGGTCGGGTCGAGTTCATCTTCATCGCTATTAAGGTTATGCTCAAGAAGTTGTTCAACCCAGGAGCTTGCCTGGACGGTTAATCGTTCCATCATGTCAAAATCATCGGTTTCACTGCGCAGCAGATAGGTGGCATTATCATAAAAACTCCACTGGGCGTGACATACCTGGCAACTCACCTTGCTGCCGTATTTCTTGTGGGCGGGATGCTGCAGCATGGGGACTTTATGCGTTGTGCCGTTATGGTCAATGAAGATCCGCTGCCCGTTCTTCATGGCAAGCCCCTGGATGACCGGAGAAGGGATGCCCGCTTTTCCCCGATCATGGCAGCCGAGGCAGGTAAGCCTGTGTTCCGATGTTTTTTGTTTTTGTTTTTGTTTTGTTCCCTGTCCTGCCTGCATTTCCGGTAAATTATGACAATCTATACATATTAAACCCTTTTGCTGGTGGATATCAGGGACAAGATCATGGACTTCTACTCCGTAGGGGCGCAGATAGGGTTCAGGCGTTGCATATGGTGTCCGGTATTCCCAGTTGAAATCATGTTCAAACTGGCCGTAATAATCAGCTCCGACATGGTTGCTGTAATGGCAGCTTATACATTGCCAGTCACCAGGAGCTTTCAGGAAACGGTGGCTCTGCAGCCTGC
>JALSNT010000437.1 GCA_026986885.1 Desulfobulbaceae bacterium | reverse complement strand
CTGGAAAGCCTTAACGCCGATGATTGCCTGCTGATTGTTGACGATGTCTTCAGCACCGGTAAAAATATCGATGCCGTTCTCAAACGTCTGCGCCGCCACCTCAAGCGCAACATGCCCAACAAGGTACTGATCGCCACACTGTGGGAGCGGCCATCTTTTAGAGAAACGGAAATAAAGCCCGATTTCTGTCGGCACCGAACCGAGGACTGGCTGGTCTTTCCCTATGAGTTAAGCGGCCTGAGTATTGATGAACTCAAGGAATATAAACCATTTGTCCTTCCCTATATCAACAGCGAATTTTCCATTAAGGGACAGGACCCATGTTCATAAGTGTGCTGGAACTCTTCAAAATCGGCATCGGTCCGTCCAGCTCGCACACTGTAGGCCCAATGATTGCCGCTGCAACCTTTATCCGGCAGGTTAAACACTTTATCCGCGCCCATAAACTAAACACCAACCTGCGAATCAGATGCATACTGAAGGATTCGCTTGCCTATACCGGCAGTGACCGGGCAATAACCCTGGGCCTGCATGGCCATACCCCGGAAAAGGCCACCCTCAATGACTGGCTGTGCGCATGCCATGGCAGTCAGTGAAGAAAACGGCGCAGGCCACATGGTGGTAACGGCGCCGACAAACGGGGCCGCCGGGGTTATTCCTGCCGTTCTTTATTACTTTATTCACCACCAGGGAGGAACCGTCGAGCAGGTACGGGAATTTCTGCTCACCGCAGCCGCAATCGGCGGGATCATTAAACACAAAAGCTCAATTTCCGGGGCCGAGGTCGGCTGTCAAGGGGAGATCGGTGCGGCAGCGGTCAACATTTCATGCCGCTGGACGGCTGTATTGCCACCATGAAACAAACCGGCATGGAGATGTCCCATAAATTCAAGGAAACATCATTAGGCGGCCAGGCGGTCAGTATCAGTGAATGCTGTGAATGGCGCCGTTGCCCAGTTCTACGGGCTGAGCAGGAAATTAGAGCAAGGAGAAATTGCGAAGAATAGCTGCCAGCTTGGGATCATTTTTTGCCTGTTCCCGCAGTACCTTAACCAGTCTTGTCAGGAGAGAACCATCATCGTGACGTAGTTGAAGTTCATTAAAAACCTCAACCTCCAGACATTCCAGACGTTCGGCAACCGGCTTGAGCATGGTCCGACGATCCCAGGCAATGTAGGCGAACAGGGCAACGATCAGAGTGATCATGGCGCCGAACAGGGCGAGCATGGTATTGCTCAGTATCGTTAATCGCTGGTTGACAACATCAAAACGTTTATTAATGGCCTTATTCTGCTCGT
This sequence comes from Desulfobulbaceae bacterium, assembly GCA_026986885.1. Next base: position 990 of record JALSNT010000437.1, on the reverse strand, counting down.
CAAAACGCTTGTCAATGGCTACAAAACGCTGATTGATGGATTTATTCTGCTCGTCAAAACGCTTGTCAATGGCTGCAAAACGCTGATTGATGGATTTATTCTGCTCGTCAAAACGCTTGTCAATGGCTGCAAAACGCTGATTGATGGATTTATTCTGCTCGTCAAAACGTTTGTCAATGGCTGCAAAACGCTGATTGATGGCCTTTTGCCCGGCCTTAAGTTCGGCAAGAGACTCGATGATTTCCCTGTCCGATATCCTGGGCGCCACATCAACAGCCAGTGCGGTGGCATTGAAATCGGCCAGAAACAACAGGATAAAGAGGCATGAAAGCAGAAAGTTTTTCAAGAGCATAATAAATATTATTATGCATTTTCCAGATAAAAGCAAGGCCCTTATCGCATGCAGATGAGCCAATCTGCGAGACTTCGGGCCACACTTCTACACCCGGGCGTGGTTCCTGCGTCCAATCCGTATTTTTTTCGCACCGGGACACGTCGTTACCCCGGATGAAATCAGGTATGCTCGCGGGTCTTATTGAAAACCACATCCGGGTACAGCTCCATGGTTCTGGTCAGACGCCAGTTGCCGTCGCAGAGATAGGCGAGATAATTTTCCGCGTCCATGGCCAGTGACGCCTGGAACCTGGCCTGAAACTCCTTAAATATTTTCGGATCCTCACACTGCACCCAGCGGGCCAGCTTATAAGGCGCGTCATGGTACACGGCATCCACACCGTACTCGGCCTTGAGCCGGGCCATGGTCACTTCAAACTGAAGCACACCCACGGCCCCCAGGATATAATCACTGCCCATCAGCGGCCGGAACACCTGCACGGCCCCCTCTTCCGCCATCTGCACCAGTCCCTTGTGCAGCTGCTTGGTCTTGAGCGGATTATTGAGGATGACCCGGCGAAAATGCTCGGGGGCAAAGTTGGGAATACCGGTAAACTTGAGTGGTTCCCTGTCGCTAAAAGTATCGCCTATCTTGAT